>JBMUAP010000153.1:0-6977 GCA_049454155.1 Blastocatellia bacterium | reverse complement strand
CTCGGTGATCTGCTGGCGCAGCTCCTCGACGTTGCGCGGCGGCGCGGCGCTGGCCGCTTGGCGGCTGACGGCAGGTTGCGCCTGGACACACTCCCACCCCGACTGTAGCCCCCCCAGACGAACAGGAAGAGCCACCCCCAGGCCCACGCCTTGCCTCTCAACTTCGACCTGATCATGCGAGCCTCCTTCTGCTACCGTCGAACCGCTGCCCCTTTCCCTTGGACGATCGTCATCTCCCGGATCAGCTCGCTGGCACCGGCAAACTTCTCCAAGAGAAAGAGCATGTACCGAATGTCGACGGAGAGCGTGCGGTTCGAGGCCGGGTCGAAGTTGAAATCACCGCCCAGCCCTTCGTAGTTGCCGTCGAAGGCAATCCCGATCACCTCGCCCCGACCATTCATGACCGGGCTTCCTGAGTTTCCTCCAGTAATATCGTTGGTCGTCAGGAAGTTGACGGGGATGTCCTTCAATCGCGGATCGGCATAATTGCCGAAGTCTCGCTTCTCATAAAGGGCACGCAGGGCAGGGGGGGCATCAAACGGCTCGACACCGGTGTCCTTCTCCAGGACTCCGCGCAGGCTGGTCTGCCAATCATATGTGACGGCATCCCGCGGCGCGTATCCACGAACCTGGCCGTGCGTCCAACGCAGGGTGAAGTTGGCGTCCGGATAGTACGGAGACTTTCTCATTTCGAGGAGTCCGCGAACATACTCGGGGCGCAGCTGCAGGATCTTGCCATTGAACTGGCGTGTCTTCTCCATGAGCGGGCGGCTCAGCTCGCTCAGCTGGCCGACCAACCGAAGAAGTGGATCCTCGATCGCTTTGAGTTCGCTCAGCGAAAGTTGCAACAACTTCTCGGCCTCGGAAAAGTCCTGGAAGCGGCTCTTGTTGATCGCCTCCTTCGCAAACTCCTCCTCCGCTTTTCGGCGATCGGCGCCGCTCTTTCCTGCGAAAAGAGCTTCGATCTCTGGGATCCGCTGATTTTCGGGCAGGTCAGCCGCGAGCGCGAGCGCCCCAGCAAGCCGTCGAGTCTCGTTGACAGGGGCACGCGATCCCCATCCACGATTGAGTTGTCCCATCGCCATCCTGACCTGTGGGTCACTGAACTGCGGGATGCGCTGTGGGGCTGGCTTCTCAGCTTCACCGGCCCGTACATACGCCAACTCCAGCGCCCGCATAAGGTCCCCTGTCGCCAACACTTCGTTGATGACCGCTTGCTGCGGGCCGAACGAGTTGAGCTCATCGTAGAGGGCCTTGATGGAGGGGAGAATCGATCCATACTTCGTTTTCCGAACGGGATCCGAGTCGATCCATTTCTGAAAGGCCTCCTCCTCCGCACGCCGCTTCGCGACCAAATCCATGCGCTTCAGTCCCAGAACGGTTCCCTCGAAGTTCTTGAGGGAGTTGCTCAGCCCAAAGATCTGATCGGCAAGTCGGATCCGCAGTTCCGGGTTCTGCTCACTCAACTTCGTAAGCGACTCGATCCGTTGCCGGAGGGACTTGATCTGCGCCGGCAGCTGGACGCGCTGGTTGTAATCAATGGAGTAGGACTCGCGGTACCGGGTTGTCCGTCCAGGGTAGCCTAGCACCATCGCGAAGTCACCCTCGCGGACTCCACCCACGTTGAGCGGGAGAAATTTCTTCGGCTTGAAGGGGATGTTTTCGGGATGCAGTTTCGCCGGGGTTCCGTCCTTGTCGACATAGGCGCGAAGCAGCGCGAAATCTCCACAATGGCGCGGCCACTCGAAGTTGTCCGGGTCCCCACCATAGTAGCCGATCGATTTGGGTGGGGCATAGACCAGGCGCACGTCGCGGATGATCAGGTAGGTATAGAGGAAGAATTGGTAGCCGCCGGTCGCTTCGAGAACCTGCGTGCGGATCTCGTCTCGGCCGGACTTGGCCTCCTCAGCCAGTTCATCCTGCCGTTGGGCGAGAGCCGCGGCACGTTCCGCCGGTCCCATCTCAGGGGTGACAGCCGAAAGGACCTTCTCGGTGACGTCTTCGTACCCAAGGGTTATCCCAATCGAGTAGTTGCGGGCCGGGATCTCATCCTGGCGCGTCTTGGCGAGGAATCCCTGATTGATGTAGTCATTCTCGGGCGTGCTCGCGGCGGTGACGGCCCCGAAGGCGACGTGGTGGTTGGTGAGAATCAACCCATCCGGAGAGATGAATGCCCCGGTGCCGCCGATGCTGATCTGGACGATCGCATCTTTGAGGCTGGGGTCGGTGGTGCTGTAGATCTGCTCCGGCTTCAATTCGAGCCCACGCTTCCGCAGTTCGTTGAGCGGCAGTTTGGAGATCGATCCGGGAAGCCACATCCCCTCATCGGCCCAACTCCCGAATGGGGAGACCAGAAGGCTGAGAATGAGCAGGCAGGTCAGAATGGTCGTGCGAGGCTTGATAGACAAGATCACTCCTTTGCAGGGCTTGGTTGGTTCATTTGCGTGACAGATCAGATCCGACTGGCCAACGAATGGCCATCGTTCAATAATATTCGTTACTCCATTTTCTTCCGTCTTTCCCCACACCCGATTGAGTCCCTTCACTCTTGAGGCAGATCCAGAGGCTTGAAGTCGACATTATAAACACCAGGGTGAGAGGAGGCTACCGTTGGGTCAACAATTCAGCGCGGCTGATGTGCATCAATTGGCAGGCTCCCTCATAGATCTGTTCGTCCTCGAGCTGAACCCCCAGGCGCGAAGGTCGTACGTGGACCGTATGCGGACTGAGGAGGTCGAGCGGCCCAGGCCTTGGGTCCCGGGTCAAGGCGACGACGGGTGTATAGACTGCAGCGGCAAGATGAGCAAGCGAGCCCAGCGGGGCCACCAGGACGCTCAAGCGCGCCAGGAGCGAGAGGGTCTCGTCGAAGGAGAGCCGGGCGGGTAGACGAAGCGATCGCCCTGGGATCGCTCGGCGCAGTTCTGACTCCACTTCCCGTATCCAGCTGGGCCGGCTTGGGTCGTTGAGCAGGAGGATCCGCGCATCATAGTGATGCACCAGCCGACGCGCCAGCGAGACGACCTGCTCCTTCCTCCAATCCATCCCGCCAAGTCCGTCTCCGGCGCCCAACCCGATGAGCAGCCCCTGGGATTCGCTTCTCCCGGCTCTCTTCTGCTTCTCCAGCCGCCGCGCGATGCGTTGATCGGCCGAAGCGTCCGTCGACAATCGCGGAGCGCTGACGCTTGGTCGCACCCCCAGTGGTTCGAGCTGGTGTAACCACTCCTGCGTTCGGTGCAGGGCGGGTGGGTACTCCCTTCGCTGCGAGGCCAGCCCGATCGGCTCCCAGAGGCGACGAATCCATCTCTCCCACGATCTCGTTCTTCCGCGGTGCAGACCCGCAGGGGTGAGTCGCCAAGCGGGTGCGGGGAGACACGCTCTCAGCCAGCGCGTCGGGCCATCCTCGATCAGCTCGACGAGCAGATCTACCGGATCGTGTCGTAGCTCCTTGATCGCGCGGACAGTTCCCCAGAGCTGTCGCGGGTCGAGCAGTTCCCCTTCACGCCAATTGCCAACCGTCCAGATCTGCGGGGGGACCCTGCTTCTCGCATAGACGGGACCAGCCGACGATGTGGTAACCACTCCGATCGTGGTCCCCGGATAGGACTCACGCAAGGCCTCGAGCACAGGGAGGAGCAGCACGGCCTCGACGATTCCCGTCACGTGCGAGAGGAGGATCCGGTCGACTTGAATAGTAGAAGAGCCCATCTGTTCCATCAACCTGCTTGCCTCATCCCGATCGTCGCAACAGACTGACCCCGGTCATCTCGACGGGTTGCGGCAACCCCAGCAGGTCGAGAATCGTCGGGGCCACGTCCTCCAGCGCACCATTCACCCGGAGCTCCGCCTCTGGTCCTGCATGGAGCAGAAGAAACGGGACTGGGTGCAAGGTATGCGCAGTATGGGGGGCGCCCGTCTCCGGGTCTGTCATCTGCTCTGCGTTGCCGTGGTCGGAGGTAATCAGGGAGATCCCTCCCTTGGCCTCGATCTCGAAGAGAGCCCGTCCCAGCGCCCGATCGACTGCCTCGACCGCTTGGACCGTCTCCTCGAACCGCCCTGTGTGGCCCACCATATCACAGTTGGCGTAGTTGACGATGTAGACCGACGCCTCGTCGTCTCGGATTGCTTGGCAAAGCTCATCCGTCATCCGCTGTGCGTTCATTTGCGGCTGTTGGTCGTAGGTGGCGACCTTCGGGGAGGGAACCATCAACCGCTCCTCCCACTCGAACTGTCTCTCTTGCCCCCCGTTGAAGAAGTAGGTCACGTGGGGATACTTCTCCGTCTCAGCGACTCGCAGGTTGCGGACTTGCTCCTTGGCAAAGACGCTGGCCAGCGTCTGCTCCAGTTGGATCGGAGGGAAGAGGATCGGCGCTGTCAGGGCTCGATCGTATTGGGTGAAGGTCGCAAAATGAAGGTCCGGAATCCGCTCGCGCACGAATCGGTCAAAATGGAGCCCCGTGAAGGCCCGCGTCAGCTGGCGCGCCCGGTCCGATCGGAAATTGAAGAAGATGACGGAGTCCCCGGGGCCAATGGTCGCCAGGGGAGATCCTTCCTCATTCGTCAAAATCATCGGCTCGAGAAATTCATCGGTAGTTCCGCGAGCATAGCTCGCCTCCAACGCGGCGAGGGGATCGGTGATGCGGACGCCGGCTCCCTCCGTCAGTGCGCGGTAGGCCCGCTCGATCCGTTCCCAGCGGTTGTCCCGGTCCATGGCATAGTAGCGACCGCAGATTGTCGCCAGTCTTCCGACGCCAAGATCCTCCATCCGTCGCAGGATCCGGGACAGATAGTGGCGCCCACTTGTCTGGGGAGTGTCACGTCCATCCGTCAGCGCGTGCAGGTAGACCGACTCGACCCCTCGCTGAGCGGCCAAGGCGAGGATCCCCTCGAGGTGAGAGATAGAAGAGTGGACCCCGCCATCGGAGACCAGTCCGAGAAGGTGCAGGGAGCGCCGCCGCCCAAGATCGATGGCGGTGAGGAGCTGTGGGTTCTCCTGGAAGCGGCCAGAACTCAACGCTTCGTCGATCCGCGTCACGTCCATCTTGACGACCCGTCCCGCTCCCAGATTGAGATGGCCAACCTCCGAATTCCCAACCTGCCCGTGAGGAAGTCCGACTCGCTCGCCTGCCGCCTCCAAGAGGGTCCATGCTCCCCGCTCAAAACATCGGTCGAGCGTCGGCGTCGATGCCCGTGCAATCGCGTTGGAGGGATGGGGGGCGGTATGCCCGAACCCATCCAGGATGAACAGCGCCAGTGGACTCCGCTTTAAGTTGATCTTTGTCATGATCCCATCATATGATTCCCGGCTGCTGCGGAAAAGGTGGACGTTCCGTCTTCACCACTCCGCCATCATACTGCAACCCATCCCCTCCGACATACTGCCGCGTGGATGGCTCCAGTCAGACGGGAAGGATCAATCTGCGGGTTACTCAGGTCGACCCCGCCACGGGCGACCCATCATCATAACGTAAGGGATGGCAAGATGAGTTTGTGGGGAGGTAGGTTTTCCGGCGAGATCGATCAGTTCTTCGCCGCATACAACGCAAGTTTCCGGTTCGATCGGCGCCTGCTTAGTGCAGACTTGGCCGCCAGCGCGGTGCATGCCCGAGCCTTGGGACGGGCCGGGGTTCTCTCGACCGCCGAGGTGACGGCGATCGTTGACGGCTTGGCGGAGATCGGCCTCGCGGCGAGCGTGCCGGGCTACCTCGATCAGCCCGCATTTGCCGGGGCAGAAGATGTTCACAGCTTCATCGAGGCCCGCCTCGTCGAGCGGATCGGGATGGCCGGCTATAAACTCCACACCGGGCGAAGCCGCAATGACCAGGTCGCCGTCGCTACCCGCCTCTTTCTGCGCGAGGAGATCGACCAGCTCCAGGCTCGCCTCCGGGAGACCCGCTCCGCCCTGCTCGACCTCGCCGATCGCTACCCCGATGCCGCCATCCCGGGCTACACGCATCTCCAAAAGGCCCAGCCCATCCTCTTTGCCCACTATCTGCTGGCCTATTTCCAGATGTTGACGCGCGATGCCGAGCGATTCCAAGAGATCCGCCACCGTGTCAACCAGCTCCCCCTCGGGTCCGGCGCCCTCGCCGGCACCAACTACCCAGTCGATCGCGAATGGATGGCCCACGAACTCGGCTTCGAGGGGGTCACCCGCAACAGTCTCGACGCGGTCAGTGACCGCGACTACCTCATCGAGTTTGCCAGTGCGGCCTCGCTGACGATGATGCACCTCTCCCGTCTTGCTGAGGACTTCATCCTCTATGCGACGCAGGAGTTTGGCTTCCTTCGCCTGGGGGACCGCATCTCCACCGGCAGCAGCCTCATGCCGCAGAAGAAGAACCCAGACTCGCTGGAGCTCATTCGCGGAAAGGCGGCTCGTGTCTTTGGTCACCTCACCGCGCTCCTCACCCTTGCCAACGGCCTCCCCCTCGCCTACAACAAATACCTCCAGGAAGACAAGGAGGCCCTCTTCGATACGCTCGATACCGTCTCGTCCAGTCTGCTCGTCACGACGACCGTTCTTCAGAACGTCGAACTGCAACGGGAGCGTGCCGCCGCCGCGGCGATCCGCGATTACACCAACGCGACAGACCTTGCCGACTACCTTGTCCGCCGCGGCCTCGAGTTCCGTCACGCCCACGAGATCGTCGGACGCATCGTTCTCCAGGCCCTCCAGCAAGGGCAGGAACTCTCCGAGATTCCCCTCGCTGAGCTGCGTGCATTTTCGCCGCTCTTCGAGTCCGACCTCGCACAATGCCTCTCCCTGCCCGCTGTTCTCGAGGGGAAAGCACAGATCGGCGGGACGGCCCCCGCGCAGGTGGCGGCGGAGCTGCTCCGTGCTCGCCAGACCTTGCAAGATGGCCCTGGTTCAACGGCCGATCCGATGTCTTGACTCCAGCGACAAGTTTGGTCAGTTCACCAGGACGAAGGGAGAAAGGCGGGTGGTCATCTCCCAAAAAGCGAAGGGGCGCGCAGCC
>JBMUAP010000152.1:0-6983 GCA_049454155.1 Blastocatellia bacterium | reverse complement strand
TCGGCCCGGATGAAGCCGCGTTCAAAGTCGGTGTGGATGACGCCAGCGGCCTTCGGTGCGGTCGCACCGCGGGGGATCGTCCAGGCACGGACCTCCTTTTCACCGGCGGTGAAGTAGGTCTGGAGGCCGAGGAGGGTGAAGGCCGCGCGGATCAAGCGGTCGAGTCCGGCCGATTCGAGACCGAGAGAGGCGAGGAACTCGCCCCGTTCTTCGCGCGGGAGTTCGGCCAGTTCGGCTTCGATCCGGGCAGAGAAAGGAACGATCTCCGCCGGTTCTTGGCTCGTTTCGACGGCGTGGCGCAACGCTTGCACGTGCGGTCCTTCCTTCCCGGTCAGCTCATTTTCCGTGACATTGGCGGCGTAGAGGACCGGTTTGGCGGTCAGCAGGCTGAGCGAGTTGATCCGGGCGAGCATCTCTGGGTCGAGACGAGCGGCGTGGATCGTCTGGCCATGCCCGAGGATCTTCTCGACGTGGGCAAGGATCTCCACCTCAGCAGCCGCTTCCCGATTGCCCCCCTTGGCGGCCTTGCGGGCACGGTCGAGGCTCTTCTCGACCGTGGCGAGGTCGGCGAGGGCGAGTTCGAGGTTGATCGTCTCCCGGTCGCGGACGGGGTCGATCTCGCCAGCGACGTGGACGACATCAGCGTCTTCAAAGCACCGGATGACGTGGACGATCGCATCCGTTTCGCGGATATTGGCGAGGAACTTGTTGCCCAGCCCCTCTCCTTGGGAGGCCCCTTTGACCAGGCCCGCGATGTCGACAAATTCGACGACTGCCGGGACGACCCGTTGCGGTTTGACCAGTCGGGCCAGCTCGTCGAGCCTTGGATCAGGTACTTCGACCGTTCCAATATTGGGATCGATGGTGCAGAAGGGGAAGTTTGCCGCTTCCGCTTTGGCCGCGGTCAAGGCATTGAAAAGGGTCGATTTGCCGACATTGGGCAGTCCAACGATACCTGCTCGTAACAATCTGGGATCTCCTTTGATGTGTGGGGCGTGTGGTGCGGGTCAGGCGAGAAAGGCGTTCAGCTCCGCTTCGGAAGGGAGCCCATCCCGAGCCCCCATCTCGCGGCACTGGAGGGCCGCCACCGCATTGGCGGCGCGCATGGTCTCTTCGATGGTCAGCCCCTTGCAGAGGCCGTAGATGAATCCGGCCCGGAAAGCGTCTCCCGCTCCGGTCGTATCCTTGAGGACCGGGGGCCGAAAGGCAGAGGAGGCGATGAACTCTCCCTCGACAAAGGCGAGGGCGCCCCGGGAACCCTGCGTCATCGAGACGAGGTAGCAGCCGTAGCGCCGATTGAGAGTCTGGAGGGCGGCCCGTTCGTCCATGGTTCCGGCGAGTTCGTTGGCGAGCCCTTGCGAGGTGATGAGGCAGTCGACGTGTGGCAGCAGCTCATCGAGGCCGGGGTAGACGGTGTCGAGATCGATCGTCACCACCATGCCCGCTTCGTGTGCCCAGCGGGAGGCCTCGATCGCCGCCCGGGTATCAAAGCCATCGATGTGCAGAACTCGTCCGCGGGTGATCCAGTCCCGTCGCAGCTCATCAGGGGCGATGCGGGTCTGGTCGTCGTGGTACCAGAGAATGGTTCGTTCTCCGGAGAACTGTTCGATGATGATGACGGCTCCCTGGGTCTTCGCGCCCATGGCGATCAGAACACCGGTACAATCGACGCCTTCGCCCTGGAGGGATTCGATCAACATCCGTCCTTCGTTGTCGTAGCCGACCTTTCCGATATAGGCCGCGCGGAGTCCCAGTCGCTGGATCCCGACCATGGCCGAAGAGACCTGCCCACCAGACATCTGCCGATGGTCGGTCAACCGCACCTTGGTGTTGAACGACGGAAAGCGCGGGATGGTGACGAGATGGTCGACGGCATTGAGTCCGAATCCGACGACATCGAACTCCCGATCTGCGGGAATGGTCAGCGAAAAGTTCATTCCCGGATTATGCCCAGGGGCCTCTTCCGGCACAAGCCAGCAACGGGGTTTTTGGTCCGATTCCCGATGGGGGTAGAATGTCTTCGGCGATCCCGGTGTCGGGTCCGGGATCGCCGGGATCGGGTAGAGCCGGGGATTGGGGGTCGGGGGGGGGGGGGGAATGGGAGAGAGAAAGAGAGTCGACAGGAGAGTGGAGGGAGACGCGCCGAGTCTGACGCTCGATGAGAAGTTGAAGCATCTGCCGGTCGACCCGGGAGTCTACCTCCACCGGGACCGTCGCGGTCAGATCCTCTACATTGGCAAGGCGAAGAGTCTTCGTCAGCGGGTCCGTCAGTACTTCCAATCTTCCCGGGCAATGGATGCCAAGACCCTCGAATTGGTCTCGCGGATTGCCGATTTCGAGATCATCGTCACCGACAACGAGGCCGAAGCGCTGATTCTCGAATCGAACCTCATCAAAGAGCACAAGCCCCGCTACAATGTCATGCTCAAGGATGACAAGGCCTATCCCCACCTCAAACTGACCGTCCAGGAGCCCCTCCCACGGATCTACCGGACGCGGCGGATCGAGAAGGATGGGGCGGCCTACTTTGGACCGTTCCTGCCGGCCTCGCTGGCCGAGAAGACCGTTCGGCTGATCAATCGCGAATTCCAGTTGCGGACCTGCACGGACGAGGTCTTCGAGGTCTATCGGCGTGCGGGTCGACCGTGTCTCGAGTACCAGATCAAACGGTGCGCCGGCCCCTGCCAGAAGGATCTTTGCAGCTCGCAACAGTACCGGGAAGCGGTCGGGGATGTCCGCCTGCTTCTGGAAGGGCGGGATCGAGAGCTGGCGCAGGCACTCGAGGCGCGGATGCTCGAAGCCTCGGATGCGCTTCGCTTCGAGCAGGCGGCCAAGTATCGCGACCTCTTACGGACGGTCCAGGCCCTGCGCGAGCAACAGAAAGTCATGTCGACCTCCGAATTTGACGTCGATATTTTTGGGTATTACCGGGACCGGCACCAGTTGGCCCTCCAGCTCTTCACGATGCGCGAGGGGCGCATCATTGGTCGCCGGGAGTTCTACTGGGAGGACCTGCCGGTCGAGGGCTTCCATCCAGCGGAGTTTTTGGGGAAGGTGATTGGGCAGTACTACACCATCGGCAACTATGTTCCACTGGAGATCCACGTTCCGGTTGATTGGGAAGATCGGGAGCTGCTTGAGCAGGTCTTGACCGAGAAGCGTGGCCAGCGGGTCCGGATTCTCGACCCCCAGCGGGGGCGGAAGCGGGATCTCATCGATCTGGTCGAGAAGAACGCACGGCTCGGGTTCGAGCAGCGGTTTCGGGTCACGGCCCCCGATTGGTCGAAGATTCTCGTCGAGATGCAGCAGACCTTCGACCTGCCAGCCCTCCCACAACGGATCGAATCGTTCGACATCTCGCACCTGCAAGGATCGGAGAATGTTGCGGGGATGGTCGTCTGTGAGGGGGGAGAACTGCGGAAGGAGGCCTATCGGAAATTCATTCTCCGGACGGTTGAAGGCGGGGACGATTTTGCCTCGATGCGGGAGGCGATCTCGCGGCGCTACGCGCGGCTTCTTCGCGAAGGCAGACCGCTCCCGGATCTGTTGTTGATCGATGGAGGGAAGGGGCAGCTCTCTTCCGCGGCGACGGCGCTCGCGTCGCTGGGGCTGGAGCACCTCCCGGCGATCGGGGTGGTCAAGCCTCGGGGACGCCACGAAGAGATCAGCCATTTTCTGGTCAAAGGGCGCGAGGAGGAGCCGATCGTCCTTGAACAGACCTCACCCATCCTTCGTCTTCTCCAGCGGATCCGCGATGAGACCCACCGGTATGCCGTCGCCTACCACCGTCAACGGCGGGCGATGCGCGACTTTACTTCCGAACTGACGTCGATCCCCGGCGTTGGCGAGAAGCTCAAAGGCCGCCTGCTGCGCAACTTTGGCAGCCTGCAACGGGTTTCCGAAGCCAGCCTCGAGGAACTTCGCCCATTCGTCGGGCAGCGGCAAGCCGAGCGGATCATCGAGCATTTTCGGGACAGACGAGGGGCGAAAGAGGGGTGAGAATGGAGTAAATGGAGTAAATGGAGAATGGAGTAAATGGAGAATGGAGAATGGAGAATGGAGAATGGAGAATGGAGAATGGAGTAAATGGAGAATGGAGAATGGAGAATGAAAAAGTTGGGAGTTAGAAGTGCCACTCAAGCGGATGCACGGAGGTTTTCAAGAAGTGGATCGGCCTCACGCTTCTATTCTCTCTCTCGCCCCTCGCCCCTTAACCCTCGCCCCTCATCTAGCGCCCGCCGTCGACCCCGATCACCTCGCCCGTGATGAAGGCGGCTTTGTCGGAGGCGAGGAAGGCGACCAGATGGGCGATCTCCTCCGGAGTGCCAGCCCGTCGCAGCGGCGTCGCCTGGACCACCTCTTGGAGTCGCTCCGGCCGGGAGAACTCTTCTTGGCGAGGGCTGACGATCACTACGGGGGAGATGGCGTTGACCGTAATCCCGTCGGGGCCAAGTTCTGTCGCCAGCCCACGCGTCAGGGTGTTGACCGCGGCTTTGGCGGCGGCATAGGGGATCGATCCTCCCCGGCCTCCGTGCTGGGCGGCGAGGGACGAGAGGTTGATGATCCGCCCGCGGCCTGACTCGCGCAGGTAGGGAAGGCCAGCCTGAACACAGAGGAAGGCGCTCGTCACGTTGACAGCAAGCACCTGGTTCCAGACGTCGAGGGGGCACTCTTCAATCCGGGCCAACTGCACTACCCCGCCGACATTGTTGACCAGAATATCGAGTCGACCGAAATTGTCGATCGTTTCGGCCACCAGGTGGCGGACCTGGAGAGGGTTGGTGACATCGGCGCGGACGGCGAGCGCGTTGCGGCGCATCTCCTGAATCGCGGCCACTGTCGTGGCGGCCCCCTCTTCGTTTCCGAGGTAGTTGACGATGACGGCGGCGCCCTGGGTCGCCAGGGCGATCGCGGTTGCCTGGCCGATTCCGGAGCTGGCTCCGGTGACGATTGCGACGCGTCCTTTGAGGTCGTGCTCTGCTGCCATCTCTTCCTCTGGCCGATTGCTGGCGCCGGTGTTGGTCGATCAGGGAGTCTGTTCCCGGCTTCCGTCGTCACTGACTGTGGCGGTCTCGTCTGAACTCTCCCCAGCATAATAGGTTCGTCCGCGAAGTCGCTCCGGGAGGCATTCCATGCTGGTGACGCCTCCTGGGAAGTCGTGCGCGTACTGATAGTTTGTACCGTATCCCAACCCCTTCATCAACTGGGTAGGAGCATTGCGGAGGTGGAGGGGAACAGGTTCGGCGTGGGTCGCTCGCGCGTCCTCGGCGGCTGCTTCATAACCAAGATAGATCCGGTTCGATTTGGGGGCTCGCGCGAGGTAGACGGCCGCCTCGGCGAGGGCGAGGCGCGCCTCGGGCAGACCGATGAGATGGGTCGCCTGGGCCGCTGCCGCCGCCACAACGAGGGCTTGCGGATCGGCCAGCCCGATGTCTTCGGAGGCGTGGTGGACGATCCGGCGGGCAATGAACATCGGGTCTTCTCCCGCTTCGATCATCCGCGCCAGCCAGTAGAGCGTCGCGTTCGCGTTCGAGTCACGGATCGACTTAATGAAGGCCGAGATGAGGTTGTAATGTTGGTCTCCCGTCTTGTCATAGAGGGCCGTCGTCTGTTGCAGGGCCTCCATCAGCTGCGGGATTCCGACTTGTCGCTCACCGTTGCTGTTGGGTGGGGTCGAGAGGACCGCCAGTTCGAGGGTGTTGAGGGCGACGCGGGCGTCCCCCCCGCTGCGCAGGGCCAGCAGGTCGAGTGCTTCCGGCTCGACCCGCACGGCGAGGGCGCCCAGTCCGCGCTTGGCGTCGAGCAGCGCCTGCGAGAGGATCGAGCGGATCTCCTCACCGGAGAGCGGCTGGAGAACGAAGACCCGTACCCGGGAGAGCAGCGCGGCGTTGATCTCGAACGAGGGGTTCTCCGTCGTCGCCCCCACCAGCAGAATCGTGCCATTCTCGACGAAGGGAAGAAAGGCGTCCTGTTGCGCACGATTGAACCGATGGATCTCGTCGATGAAGAGGACCGTCCGGCGTCCTTCGTGGCCCTGCCACCGTGCGGCTTCCTGCATGACCTCCCGGATCTCGCGAATCCCTGCCATGACCGCGCTGAAAGGGATGAACCGGGATCGTGTTTGACGGGCGATGATTCGTGCGAGGGTGGTCTTGCCCGTTCCCGGAGGGCCCCAGAAGAGGACGGAGGGAAACCGGTCTTCCTGGATCATTCGTCCGAGAAGGCGGTCGGGCCCCAGGAGGTGGGATTGCCCGATGAACTCCCCAAGGTCCCGAGGGCGCATTCGCTCCGCCAGCGGCGCTTCTTTGCCAACCGCCTCCGGGGGATTCTCCCCTTCGCCGTGCGGCATCGAGCCCGTCGCATGCTCTGCCTTCCCTCCTTCTTCAGGAAAGAGGCTTCCGTCTTTCCACATCTCCCCCATCGCGCCCCCTTATGACGGCGAGGATACCACGAAGAGGGGGGAATTGAGCGGCTCGGCCGCTTTCCGGGGAAGGATGGGCCTCGTTTTGGCTCGGCAAATTGCCCGGGGGCCTTCTCTGAAGGCGTCCCCTGATGGTACTCTCAATGGCTGATCTGGTATGTCCAGGGGTGAGCCTGAGGGTCTGCAAGGCCGGAAAGCGTGGGGGAAGCGGGGGGAGAACGTGACGGGGGAGCAACGGCAATTGGGATTTGGGTTCGTGCGGGAGGCCGATCTACGGGTCTTTGTCGCGGAAGCCTATCGTGAAGTGACCCGTCGAAATTCCCTGCCAGAGATCGAGGCCGTCTTCTACCCCTTCGTCGGCCTGCACCACACCATTCGGGTACGCCAGCAGCGAATGCTGGTCCGGATCTCCGACCATCTCCGGGAAGCTCCCGAAGCCGTTCACCGGGCCATCGCCCACATCCTCGTTGCGCGCCTCTTTCGCAAGCGGGTCGGAGGAGGGGTGATCGAGCGGTACCGGTCGTACATCTACCGGTCTGAGGTGCAGGCGCGTGTCGAAGAG
>JBMUAP010000151.1:0-6984 GCA_049454155.1 Blastocatellia bacterium | reverse complement strand
ACAGAGAAGAAGGTTGAGGAGTGACTCGCGCCAACAAACAACCAATGTCTGGACAGATCACATCATTGCATGACAGAGAGATCACAGAGAAGAAGATAGGGTCCATTGAAGTTTATTGATGCCGTGAGTAGCTCCCAATCTTCTTCTCGGTGTTCTCAGTGCTTCGGTGGTGCAGTCATCTCTTTCGTTCTGACGTTGATTGCTTGTTCGGCCGGCCCACTTCCCGAACTTCTTCTCCGTGAGTAATTACGTTTTTGACGGGGAGTCGGCGCGTGAGTCTGGTCAGATGGGGCGTTGCGTCGTATGATGCGAACCATCAACCGATTCAATGGGAGGTCTTCGTGCGAGACAAGGTGCAACGACGGATGCAACTGTTCTTGGTTTTGGGAGTCGTTCTGTGGGGGGCCATTTCTGGGATCCGGCCGACACCGGTGACCGCAACGAAGGAAGGGACGATCGACTTCAATCGCCAGATTCGGCCGATCCTCTCGGACAAATGTTTTCAATGCCACGGTCCGGACGAGGGGCAGCGGATGGCGCGATTGCGGCTCGATACGCGGGAAGGCGCGATGAGCCGGGCAGGGGTCATCGTGCCCGGGGATGCGGCCGCCTCCCGCCTGATTCGGCGGGTCCGATCGACCGATCCGGCGGTGATCATGCCGCCGCCCGACTCCGGCCATCGCTTGACCGCCGCCGAGATCGACCTCCTCACCCGCTGGGTGGCGGAGGGAGCGCCGTGGCAGGAGCACTGGGCCTTTGTCGCCCCGCAGGCAAGCGAGCCCCCACGGCCGACCGATCCGCGAGGTTCTGCCTGGATTCGCCAGCCGATCGATGCCTTCGTCTGGCAGGGGTTGGCGGCACAGGGGCTGTCGCCCTCCCCAGAGGCTTCGCGCGAGACGCTGCTGCGCCGCGTGACGCTCGACCTGGCGGGGCTGCCCCCCACTCCGGCGGAGATCCAGTCCTTTCTGGCCGACCGATCCCCGGACGCCTATGAGAAGGTCGTCGACCGGTTGCTGGCCTCTCCTCGTTACGGCGAGAAGATGGCCCTCCATTGGCTGGACCTCGCCCGCTATGCCGACACGCACGGCTTTCACATCGATAGCCATCGGGTGATGTGGCCTTGGCGGGATTGGCTGATCCGCTCCTTCAACCGCAACCAACCCTACGATCAGTTCACGGTGGAGCAGTTGGCGGGCGACCTGCTGCCGGGGGCGACGGTCGAGCAGAAGATCGCCTCGGGTTTCAATCGCAACCACATGATCAACTTCGAGGGGGGGGCCATCCCCGAGGAGTACCTCACCGAGTACATCGTCGACCGGGTCGAGGCGACCTCGACCACCTGGCTGGGGCTGACGGTCGGCTGTGCCCGCTGCCACAACCACAAGTACGACCCGATCACGCAGAAGGAGTTCTACCAGCTCTACGCCTTCTTCAACCGCGTTCCAGAGAAGGGGCTCGACGGGCGGGATGGAAACGCGGCCCCCTTCCTCGCCTTGGCGGAACCCTCGCAGGAGGAGCGGAAGCAGGCGTTGACGGCGGCGATCGCCGAGCGGGAGGCCCGGCTCAAGGAGTCTGTCACCGAGCCGGCGCAGTTGGAGTGGGAGCGGACCCGGCTCGGCCAGCGGCCCGAACTCTCCCTGCCCGCCGGGGCGACAGTGGCCCATTTCCCCCTCGATGGCAGCCTCGGTGAGGCGTCTGGCCGGGATCTCTCGGGCCGGACGATCCTTGGGGATCCGACCTTCGGCATTGGGATGATCAGTCGGGCGGTGCAGCTCGATGGTCAGACCGAGCTGGCATTTGGTCGTGAGATGCCGTTCGAGGTCAAGGAGCCGTTCACCTTCTCCTTCTGGATGCGCCCCAATCTGGGAAAAGTGGGGAACTATGTCTTTGAGAAGGTCGAGGGCGAGGGTCCCACGCGGCGTGGCTTCGAGATGTTGATCGAGGAGACGTCGCTGATCGGCATTCAGCGCTGGGGAGGGCCGTTGACCATCCGCTTTCTGGGAGGGAGTCCCGATTCGACGCTCTCCGTCCGTTCCCGGCAGCAGATCCGGACGGGACAGTGGTACCACGTCCTCTTGACGGGCGATGGGTCGGGAACGGTCGCTGGACTGCGCCTCTACCTCAATGGCGAGCCTGCCCCGCTCCTTACCCTCCAGGGGGCCACGCTGGGGGCGACCCGCAACACAGCCGAGCTGATCGTTGGCCGTCGCCAGACGGGACGAGGCTACAACGGAGCCCTCGACGACCTGCGGTATCTCCGCGCGGTCCTGACCGAGCCACAGATCGCGCAGTTGGCGATCGACCATCCGATCCAGACGATCCTCTCCGGGGTCACCGGCAAACGGAGCAAAGAGGAGCGGGAGCGGCTGCGTGAGCACTATCTGACCCGGGTCGCCCCGCTGGAGTTGCGCGAGGCCTACCAGGAATGGAAGGACCTGCGCCAGCAGAAGGCCGAACTCGAGAAGGAGATTCTGACGGTCATGGTCATGGGCGAGAGCGATGCCCCGCGGGAGACCTTCCTGCTGGCGCGCGGGGATTACCGGAACCGGACGGAGAAGGTCAGCGCCGGAGTCCCGGCGGTGCTCCCACCGCTCTCTGGCGGACGGGAGGCGGGGGCGGTCAATCGTCTTGCGCTCGCCCGTTGGCTGGTCGATCCGTCGCACCCGCTGACGGCGCGCGTCGCCGTCAATCGCTTCTGGCAGATGCTCTTCGGGCAGGGGCTCGTCAAGACGGTCGAGGATTTCGGATCGCAGGGAGAGCCGCCTTCCCACCCGGAGATGCTCGACTGGCTGGCGGGAGAGTTCGTCCGCAGTGGGTGGGATGTCAAGGCATTGCTGCGGCGGGTCGTCACCTCGGCGACCTACCGGCAGTCCTCCGCCGTCTCTCCACGACTGCTCGAAATGGATCCGGAGAACCGCTGGCTCGCCCGTGGTCCGCGCCACAGACTCCAGGCGGAGCTGATCCGGGACAACGCCCTCGCCGTCGGCGGGCTGCTCGATGATCGCATCGGTGGTCCCAGCGTCAAGCCCTACCAGCCGGGTGGCTTGTGGGAGGAGATGGCCTTCGGCGACGGCTTCACCGAGCAGAGCTACGTCCAGAGCAAGGGGCGGGATCTCTACCGCCGGTCGCTCTACACCTTCTGGAAGCGGACGGTGCCGCCGGCAGCGCTGGCGACCTTCGACGCGCCAGACCGTGAAAAGTGCGTCGCCCGTCGGGCGATCACCAACACGCCGCTCCAGGCACTGATCCTGCTCAACGATCCAACCTATGTCGAATCGGCGCGGATGTTGGCGCAGCGAACGCTGCTCGAAGGAGGGAAGGGAACCGCGCGGCGGATCGACCACCTCTTCCTGCGGGCGACGGGACGGGGACCAACAGCCGAGGAGCGGCGCGTCCTCGCCAAGCTGCTCTCGCAGCAGCAGGAGCGGTACCAGCGGGATCCGGCCTCCGTCAAAGCGCTCCTGGCGGTCGGAGAGACTCCCGCCGATGCGAGCCTGCCGGCCGCAGATCTCGCTGCCTGGACAATGGTCGCGAGCGCCGTTCTCAACCTCGACGAGACGATCACCAAAGAGTAGACGAGGATTCCCAGGGCCACTGGGCCAGCGGGAGAGGCCCGCGGCGGGATGTCTGAAAAGGAGTGGGTGAGATGAAGGATCAAGAGACAGATCGATCAGGTCAGCGGCAGGAGGCCCAACGGATGACCCGGCGGGAGCTCTTCGGCCGGTCGGCACAGGGAATTGGCATGGCGGCGCTCGCCTCGCTGCTGACACGGGATGGCTACGCCACACCGGACGCGCTCCCCACGAAGGCTCCCACCGGAGGCGGTCAGCCGGGAGTTCCCCACCATCCGCCGCGGGTCAAGCGGGTCATCTTCCTCCATCAGTCCGGCGGCCCTTCGCAACTGGAGACGTTCGACTACAAGCCGAGCTTGGAGAAGTTGCACGGGACGGAACTGCCCGACTCGATTCGGGGAGGGCAGCGCATCACCGGCATGACCTCTGGGCAGACGACCTTCCCCTGCGTCAAGTCGCTCTTCTCCTTCGCCCAGTACGGGGCCTCGGGCATGTGGATCAGCGAACTGCTGCCCTACACCGCCCGCCTCGCCGATGAGCTGACGGTGATCAAGTCGGTCCATACCGACGCGATCAACCATGACCCGGCGATCACCTTCATCCAGACGGGGTTTCAGCAGCCGGGGCGGCCGAGCTTCGGCTCCTGGGCGAGCTATGGCCTGGGCAGCGAGAACCAGAACCTCCCGGCCTTCATCGTCCTCCTCTCGACCGCCCATGCCATCAACACCGATCAGCCCCTCTTCTCGCGGCTCTGGTCGAGCGGGTTTCTCCCCTCGAGCTACCAGGGGGTTCGACTGCGGGGCGGGGCAACCCCCGTGCTCTACCTCGAGAACGCGCCGGGCGTGACCCCGTCGACGCGCCGCGAGATGCTCGACGCCGTCGCCCAGCTCAATCGCCTCAAGCACGAATCCTTCGGGGATCCGGAGATCGAGACCCGCATCTCCCAGTACGAGATGGCCTTCCGCATGCAGACCTCCGTGCCCGAGCTGACGGACCTCTCCAAGGAGCCCGAGCACATCCTCGATATGTATGGGCCAGAGGCGCGGCGGCCCGGCACCTTCGCGGCCAACTGTCTGCTCGCCCGTCGGCTGGTCGAGCGCGGCGTCCGCTTCGTCCAGCTCTACCACCGTGGATGGGATCAGCACAACGACCTTCCCCGCGACCTCGCCCTCCAGTGTCGCGGCACCGACCAGCCGACGGCCGCCCTCCTCGAGGACCTCCGCCAGCGCGGGCTGCTCGACGACACCCTCGTCGTCTGGGGCGGGGAGTTTGGCCGGACGGTCTACTGCCAGGGGAAACTGACCGAGGCCAACTATGGACGGGACCACCATCCGCGCAACTTCGCCATGTGGATGGCGGGAGGCGGACTCCGCAAGGGGATGGTGCTCGGCGAGACGGACGACTTCAGCTACAACATCGTTGCCGATCCCGTCCACGTCCACGACCTGCAGGCGACCATCCTTCACCTGCTCGGAATTGATCACAAGCGGCTGACCTACAAGTTCCAGGGGCGCCACTTCCGGCTCACCGACGTCCACGGCCAGCTCGTCGAGAAGATTCTCGCCTGAGCCAGAGTTGATCCGTTGGGGTATGTTCTGAGAGGCGTAAGATCGGGCTGACAGGCTCATCCGGGGGTGAGCTGCGCCTTGATGAGACGTGTTGGCTTGCTGCCGAGTGGTGCTAGTTTGTCTTGATTAATCTATTTATTGCCCGGTAGAACAAGATCGGAGACGGCAGGCAATGGGGGGCCCTGTGCCGCAACTCGGCGCGAATTCGCAATCAAGAAGGGCACAAAGGCCTGAATTACAACGGACGAAATGCTCAAGGCTCTGCGCTCGGTGGACAAGGAATTTTCAGACACTGAAATGTTCGTTAGTGCCGCTGACAGGCTTCCTCACCGGCTGACCGGGGTCGTTGGGCATCTTCCGGCTAAGGATAGACCATTCCCGAGATGAGGCACCACGGGAGGGGCGATTGCCTGAACTGAGCCGTTTTTTCTGAATCATCATCGCCATGTACTACAATGACCACGCCCCACCGCATTTCCACGCGAAGTACGGTGCCGGACAGGCGTCGATCCAAATCGACAATGGCGAGGTACTGGAAGGCGAGCTCGGGCCTCGCGCGCTCCGGCTGGTAGAAGAATGGCGCCTCCTTCATCAGTCAGAGCTGCTCGATGATTGGATGCTCGCTCAAGCCCGTCAGCCATTACGCAGAATCGAACCGCTGGAGTAATCGTCATGATTCCGAAGGTTGTGGAAGTGAGACCTCTCAAGGGCTACCGCTTGTGGTTACGCTTTGATGACGGCGTTGCCGGGACGGTCGACCTGTCCGCTGAATTATGGGGGCCGATGTTCGAGCCTCTCAAGGATGCCGAGTTCTTCGCCCAAGCCGCGATCGATCCAGAACTGGAAACTGTCACTTGGCCAAACGGTGCCGACTTGGCTCCCGAGTTCCTCTACCAAGCCGTCGAGCAAGGCGCTGCAGCCGAGCCAACTGCGCCTGAAGTCCAGCGGAGCGGGCTTGCCTCGATCAGAAGGTGAGCTGCCCACCGTCGATGACCAGTGTGTGGCCGGTGATGAAGCTGGCGTCGTCGGAGGCGAGGAAGGCGACCGAGGCGGCGACCTCATCCGGTTCACCAAAGCGGGCCATCGGGATCTTGTCCTTGAGATAGGCGGCGGCCATGACCGGATTCTGGTCGAGAAAGGCCTGGGAGAGCGGGGTGCGGATCATTCCCGGCGCTACGGCGTTGACGCGGATCCGGTGAGGCGCGAGTTCGATCGCCGTGGTCATGGTGATGCCGACGACGCCGAACTTCGAGGCATTGTAGGCAACAAGGTCGACCTCGCCGACCAGTCCGTTGGTCGAGGCCATGTTGACGATCGCCCCCGGCCGCTGCTCCGCGACCATCTCCCGGGCGATGACCTGCGAGCAGAGAAAGACGCCTTTGAGATTGACATCGATCGTCGCGTCCCACTGCTCATCGCGGGTCTCGAGGAAGGGTGCGGTGGGAGCGATCCCGGCGATGTTGCAGAGGATGTCGACCGGGCCGAGGGTCTCGCGGACCGCCCGCGCCATGGCCTCGACCTCGGGTCGCGAGGCGATGTTGCAGCGGACGGCGATTGCACGACCCCCACTGGCGACCACCTCCGCGGCGATCGCCTCGGCGCTCTCCCCCAGATCGACGACACCGACGGCGATACCAGTGCCGCGCCAGCCCACTGCCCACGCCAGACTAGTAGAAGATAAAAAAAACAGTTTGCCTTGATTCAGACAAACTGCACCCGACAATATTGACATTCAGCAACACAGACTAGAACATACCCATGCCGCCCATGCCGCCCATGCCGCCCATGCCGCCCATACCGCCCATGCCGCCCATGTCAGGAGCAGGAGCTGCGGGTTTCTTCTC
>JBMUAP010000150.1:0-7007 GCA_049454155.1 Blastocatellia bacterium | reverse complement strand
GTTGTGATACCAGGCGGGATGATGCTCCTGCCCCCAGTTCGAGGCAATCAGGATGTATCTCCCCTGCCCAAAGGGGATGCCCACCAGCGGATTCTCCCGGGGGAGACCGCTACGGGCCCCCAGCGTCCGCAGCGTGACGATCGGGAATCCGGTCATGACGCTGGTCAACGAGGTTCGACCGGCTGACCAGCGGATCCACTGGCGATCCAGGAAGGGCAGGCAGCGCGAGAAGAACCTCGTCACCGGCCGGATCGCCGCGATCCGCTGGACGCCACGCTGCCACTGACGCGGATGATCAGGATTGAGTGCCATGGCCTCCCTCCGTGGGGCCTCCCTCCGCGGGACTCCCGGTCTACGTCCGCCCCAGAAGCCGCTTGACTTCCGCCGCGACGTGCGGTCCGGTAAACCCAAACTTCTCCATGAGAACCTGATAGGGAGCCGAAGCGCCAAAGCGGTCGAGCCCGATGACGCTCCCTCTCTCGCCGACGTAGCGGCTCCACCCGAGCGTGACCCCCGCCTCGATCGCCACGCGAACGGGGACTGTCGGGGGCAGCACCTCTTCCCGGTACGACGTGGGCTGCCGCTCAAAGAGCTCCCAACTGGGCATGCTGACGACGTTGGCCCCGATCCCTTCCGCGGCGAGGATCTCTTGTGCCTCAATGGCCACCGCGACCTCCGACCCCGTCGCAATCAGCAGCGCCTCGACCTGCCCGGTCGGGGTTAGGCTGAGCAGATAGGCTCCCTGGGTGACCCCCTCCGCAGAAGCATAGCGGGTCCGATCATAGACCGGCAGCTTCTGACGGGTCAGCGCGAGCGCCGTCGGCCCGTGTTGCTGGCCAATCGCCACTCGCCACGCCACCGCCGTCTCATTGGCGTCAGCCGGCCGGATCATCGTCAGATTAGGCACCGTGCGCAGCCCCATCAGCTGTTCGATCGGCTGATGGGTCGGCCCATCCTCCCCCAACCCGATGCTGTCGTGGGTGTAGACGTAGATCGTTGGGAGGCCCATCATCGCCGCCATCCGGACCGCGGGGCGCATGTAGTCGTAAAAGACCATGAAGGTCCCGCCAAAAGGGATCAACGGGCGGGTCAACGCCATCCCGTTCATCACCGAGCCCATCCCGTGCTCCCGCACCCCGAAGTGGAAATTGCGCCCATCGTAATGGCCGGGTTGAAATTCACCGATCCCCTCCAGAAACGTGTTGTTCGAGGGGCGCAGATCGGCCGATCCGCCGAGCAGCATCGGCAAGACTTTAGCAAAGGCATTGAGGACCTTGCCGGAGGCTTCGCGAGTCGCCATCGGCTTGTCGCTCGGAAAGACGGGCATCGCCGCTTCCCACTGGGCTGGCAATTGGCCTTGCTCCCACTGTGCCCATTCCGCCGCCTCTGCCGGGTATTCTGCCTGGTAGGCGGCCACTCGATCGCGCCAAGCCGCCTCCTGCTCTTGGCCGCGGTCGATCGCGGAGCGGAAATGGGCGAGGACATCCGCAGGAACAGTGAACGGCTGCGCCTCGGTCCATCCCAGGTTCTCCTTGGTCAACCGGACCTCTTCGACGCCGAGCGGTTCCCCGTGCGCCTTGGCACTGCCCGCCTTGTTGGGACTGCCGTAGCCGATCACTGAGCGGACACAAATGATCGAGGGTCGCGGGTCGCCCTGCGCCGCTCGGATCGCTGCGTCGATGCCGGCGAGGTCGTTGCCGTCGGCCACGATCTGGACGTGCCAGCCATAGGCCTCAAACCTTTTGGCTCGATCCTCGGTAAAAGCGAGGCTGGTCCGCCCATCGATCGAGATGCCATTGTCATCGTAGAGATAGATCAACCGCCCCAGCTGCAAGTGGCCGGCCATCGAAGCCGCTTCTGCCGCGACTCCCTCCATCAGGTCTCCGTCCGAGACGATGGCGTAGATGAAATAGTCGAAGAGGCGGTGGCCCGGCCGATCGAATCGGGCGGCGAGAACCTCCGCTCCAATCGCCAGCCCAACCCCATTGGCAAAGCCCTGACCGAGCGGTCCTGTCGTCGTCTCAATCGCTTCTGACAGCTCACATTCCGGATGGCCCGGCGTCAGGCTCCCCCACTGCCGAAACTGCTGGAGTTGCTCGATCGGATAGTCCTCATAGCCGGTCAAATGGAGGAGGCTGTAGAGCAACATCGATCCGTGCCCGGCGGAGAGGACAAAGCGGTCCCGGTTCGGCCAGCGCGGATGTCGTGGATTGTGGCGCAGAAAGCGAGTCCAGAGTACGTACGACGCTGCTGCCATGCCCATCGGCATCCCAGGATGGCCGGAATTGGCCTTCTGAACCCCATCCATCGCCAGGGTCCGAATCGCGTTGATGGCGCGTTGCTCAAGTGATGTCTGTTCTGTCATCCGTTCCTCTTCTCGCTCGCAGTGGTCGTGTCACCTGATGGCAGACCTCTCCCATCCTCAATGGACTTGTTGACTGTCCAAGGGGATCGACGGTGGCGTCTCTTGGGCCAGCACGACCGGCAGCTCCTTCTCGGCAAGCAACGACGAGTCAAGCAAGGTCTGGACCACGTAACGTCCCGTCTGCAGAAAGGCGGTATTGATAAAAACGGTCACATTGTCGGCAAAGCCGTCTGCCGGCAACGTCAGGCTGGAAGGCTGCGAAACGGCGACTGTTTGTCGCCGGTCTGGCGTCAAAATCCGGACCTCTGTCAGATGCTGCCCCTCCCCAGACCAGTGGTTGAGGATCGCCAGCTTGATCATCGTCACCGGCACCTGGGGCACGATCAGTTCGTGCATGACCCCCATCAGGCTCAGACGACCGGTCGCTTCGACCCGGATGTCCTCACAAAGGAGCGTATATTCCAGTTTCAATCTCTTTCTGCCTTTCCATCCAATGCAACTTGTCACGCGCAACTTGTCACGCCAAAGGCTGTCCCTCTTGGGAGAAAATGTCGTCAGCCAAGCAGGACACTTGCCCATAAATGACGCATCATACGGCAAGACTGGAAAGAAACCTAGACTGAAAAGCCCGGGCCAGTTCTTGCAGCAGAGGATGGATCAGTCGATGAGGAGCTGAACCGCCTTGAGTCCAATCGCGACCCGATCCCCCGGCGCAAGGCGAAGAGTGTGGACCTCCCATTTGCTGCGGGAGACCTTGAGGCGGACCGATCGGTCCTCTTGACCGACCTCGTTGATGGCCCCGTCTCGTGCATCAGCGGTCCCTTCGTCGAGGAGACCAATCACCAGCCACTCGTTCGCCCCCGAAAAGGCCACTTCCAGCACCTCGCCGCAGCCGAGGGAGTGGAGCCCCTGCCGCCCTTCGCCGAGACGATCCGCCGCGCCAAGCTGAACATCCTCGGGGCGGAAGAGCACTTTGAGCGGCTGACCCGCTCGCCATCCTCGGGTAGATTCCTCCCCGTCGACCGACAGCTGGCGACCTCCAATCAGAAAAACCCGGCCCTCCTCCCACCTGCCAGCGAGCACGTTGGCGGCCCCCAGGAAGGTGGCGACAAACTCCGTTCGAGGATGCTCGTAGATCTCCCGCGGGGTACCGATCTGCTCCACCCGGCCTTGATTGAGAATGGCGACCTGATCTCCAAGCTCCATTGCCTCCTCCTGATCGTGGGTGATGAAGAGGGCCGGGATCCGGAGTCGCTGGAGCAGTCCACGGATCTCGCGCCGCAACCCGACCCGTGTCTGCGGATCGAGGGCACTGAACGACTCGTCGAAGAGGAGCATCGCGGGCTGATAGGCCAGGGCGCGCGCGATCGCGACCCGCTGCTGTTGCCCGCCAGAGAGTTGGGAGGGATACTTGTCCCGCTGTTCCGTCAAGCCAATCAGCTCCAGCAAGCGGAGCGCTACTTGGACCCACTCGGCTCGTTTCACCCCGCGAATCCGCAAACCAAATCCGATATTTTCGACCACCGTCATGCCGGGAAAGAGCGCATAGTGCTGGAAGATGACACCGATATTGCGGTCCCGTGCCCGCAGCGGGTCGATCCGGCGGCCGCGCAAGTAGATCTCCCCCCCGTCGAGCGTTTCGAGACCGGCAATCAGCCGGAGGATCGTCGTCTTGCCACTCCCGGAGTGGCCGAGCAGGACCAAGCTGCGCCCCTCCGCAATCGAGAAGCTGACCTCATCGAGCACGGGCTCGTCACCAAACCTCTTGCTGATTCCCCGCACGGAGAGCGCTTCTGACATTGCTTCAGTGCCTTCTGATTTCTGATCTTCCATGCACTGCTCCCGTTATCCGTCTATCGCTCGAACCGACCCCGCGTCAGAAGAATCACCGAGAAGATCACGAACGAAAGGGTCGCGAGAACGGCAGCGATCGCGTTCGCCCCCTCGATGTCTCCCTCGTTGAACTTGGTGAAGATGTAGAGCGGCGCGGTCTGGGTTCGCATTGGCAGGTTCCCGCTGACCATGATCGTCGACCCGAACTCCCCGATGGAACGCGCAAAGGTGAGCAGCGCACCCGTCAAAATGGCGCCGCGGAGACTCGGCAAGACGACGTGCCGGAAGGTCTGCCACCGCGAGGCGCCCATCGTCTCTGCCGCGTCCTCAAAGTTGGTGTCGAGGTTGTCGAGTGCTGGCTTGATCACCCCAAAGGCCAACGGAAAGGTCACGAAGATGTTGGCCAGAATGATCGCCGCGGTCGTGAACATGATCTGGTACTCGGTCCGTGCGAGGAATTGGCCGAGGAGTCCACTGCGCCCCCAGAGCAGCAGCAAGGCAAACCCTGCCACCGCGGTCGGAATCGCCGTCGGCAGGCTGATCGTGATCATCAGCGCCGTCGATCCCCGAAAGCGATACTTGCTCATGACATATGCGGCGATGACTCCAAAAAAGACGTTGCAGACCGTCGCCACGGTGCTGGTCAGAAGGCTGAGCCGGAGGGAGAAGAGAGCCGCCGGCGCCATCAGCGCCTCCCAGAAATGGTTGGGTCCTTTGCTCAATACGTAAATAAAGATTGAACTGAGCGGCAGGATGACGAGCGGCACCATCGCGAAGAGAATGAACGAAATCCCGACGGGTCGCGCCAAGTCGACAGAGGATGACGAGAGGGGCCGTTCCTCCCTTCCCCCCGGCCTCCCGGGTTGTTCGTTGATCTTCCCCAGAGTCATCCAGTCCACTCGCCCCTCACTTCCAGTTCATGACCTGCCGTTTCCAGACCGCCTCGACGATCTCAGGATAAGCCCGCTGCCATCCTCCCAAATCTGCGACCCGAAAGGCGGATGGGATCCGACGAAACGACCGGTTGAGCGTGTCGTCCGTCACGGAACGAAAATGGGCCCGCACCCACGCTTCCTGGGCGGGCCGTTCCCAGAGGGAGCGCACAAACAGTTCGACGATCGCAAACTTCGCCGGAGACATCGGATGATCCGGATGGTGGATGATCACCACGGGGTGCTCAGAATAGATGGTCGTCGAAGGGATCACCATCTCGTAGTCGGAGGATTTGTCGAGTAATTGCAGGGCCTCCATCTCATATGTGATCAGCGCGTCTCCCTCTTTTCGTTCGAACTGCGTCCGCGCTTCACGGGCCGACCCGGGAGTCGACACCACATTCTTCCACACTGCCTGAAGGGTCGCCAAGGCACGCGCCGGGTCAGCTCGGCCTTCACGCCGCTCGATCTTGCGAAGCTCTGCGCCATAGACGGCCAAGAGCGACCACTGACCTGCGCCAGAAGCGATCGGATCGCAGTGGATCAGGCGGAGCTTCGCGCGGCCCAAGTCGGAAAACTCCCGAATCCGGAATGGATTGCCTTTCTGAACCAGGATCACCATCGGGCTTACGTGCACGATCCCGGCGTGAGGCAGCTCCCGCCAGCGATGCATCGTCGTGCGCGTCTCGGTCAGACGATCGGCGTTCCGCTCGATGGCCAGAATGGCCACATCGGCTCCGACCCCCGAGATGATCTGGTTGGTCACCATCTCCGATCCCGCAAATGAGGCAGCAAAGGTCAGCTCCTGCCCCGTCTTGCGCGCCCACTGGTCATGGTATGCCGGGAAGATCTCCTTCTCGAGTGGATCTTTGACGACGCTGAATCCATAGACGGAGATGACCGCTTCCCGATCGTGGGTCGACTCCCGGCGACATCCTCCGCTCAGAAGCGCCATCCAGATCAGGCAGCACGACCAAACGCGGAGATGGGTGCGGCCACAGCGGCCCTGTTTCGCCTCCACTCCTGTCTGCCGATCTAATTTCTGGCTCCAACTCATTGGGGTATGTCCTGGTCTAATGGATCATCCTGGCTTTCCACTTTGCAGCTTCGAGTTGTGATCTGGGGAGTGATCGATCCCCCCTTCCGGGTCGAAAGCCGCGAAAATCGGATCGCCCTGCTCGACACTTGAGACAAGGGATTGAAATCAGATCCTCAGCGAATTCTGAGGCGAATTCTGGAAGGGAATCGACTGGGAGGGAGCGACAAGAGGCAAAGCAAAGGACACCCCTGATGAGGGGGCTCCCCCTGACCGTTCAATACCACCGATCTTATGTCTCCCAGCCAGCCAGCGGATCGTCTGTGCGACCCAGATCCATTCTTTGTTCGTTCGTCAATTGGTCTGCCAGTCCCCTCTCAAACGTGAACTGAACCTCCAACCTTCCCCGCCTGTTTCTCTCTTTCGCTCCGCCGGGCCTTCTTGACAGATAGAGAAGGGGAATGTCCGACAGAGACGGGGGATCCGACACAAGGCGGGGAGTGCAAAACTGGAGAAAGGCATCGCTTCAACCCGAGTTATACACTTCGGACCATGGTGTGTCAATTGAGACCAATGGACTGGAGAGGGACCTCGCAGGAGCCGTGAGGAGGCGCCAGAGGGCAGACTCCCCGTGAAGCTTCCGGTAAGATGCCACCCGCCGGTAGGCGGCGGCAAGAAACGGACGCATCTCGGCTGGCGTCGCCGCAGGAGATGCCAACCGGGCGTCGAGCTGGTCGAGGGAGAGCCGTGGAATCGAGCGGCGGGGGAGAGACGCGAGGAGACGTGGCCCCTGTCCGGCAAAGTGGAGGGCCATCCCCTCCGCCAACCAGCGGGGGGGGGG
>JBMUAP010000149.1:0-7054 GCA_049454155.1 Blastocatellia bacterium | reverse complement strand
GGAGAGAGCGGTGAGAACCCGAGGACCCTGGCGAGACGAAACAAGAGAAGCGCCAGGGCCTTTTCATTTTTATTTCATTCATTCTGGAATCGACAGGCGAAGCCTGGTTTTTTATAGCAGGCGAAGCCCGGTTTTTTATAGAAGGCATTATGACATTACTGGAAATGATTGGGGTCGAGCAGGAGCGGGACGCTTGCGCGATTGTGGCCAGCGTCAAGAGGAATGGGGAGCCCTCGCACGGCAACGTCAAGCGGACGCTCGAAGCGCTGACCAAGATGGGGCATCGCACGGGTGAGATTGCCGGAGAAGGGGATGGTGCGGGGATCCAGACGGATATCCCGCGTGAGGTCTGGAAACGGCGGTTGGAGACGGCGGGGTTGATTGGCGACACGGTGCATCATCCCTATTTGACTGTCGCGCATCTGCTCTTGCCGGCGTCGGAAGTGGCACGGCACGCGGCGATGAAGCAGCGCGTGCAGGCGATCTTTGGTGAGCGGGGAATGGATGTCGTCTTCGAGGGGAACGCGCAGACGCGTCCGGAGGCCCTTGGACCCTTGGCCCATATCAACGAGCCGGTCTATTGGCAGGTGGTTGCTCTGCCGCGAGGGGCGCGTCGTATTGGCAGTCGCGAGACATTTCAGCTCCACCTGCAGATCGAGCGTGAGCTTCCGATCCACGTTGCCTCGCTGAGCCATACGAGTACTGTCTACAAGGTCCGCGGGGATGCCGAGGCGTTGCGTCGATATTTTCCAGAACTCTCCCGTCCTGAATTCAAATCGGCGATCACCCTCGGGCACGGACGGTATTCGACCAACACCACCTCCGCCGCCGAGAAGGCCCAGATGTTCTCGACGCTCGGCCACAATGGGGAGATCAACTCGATCGACCGGCTGACCCGCGAAGCGGCCGCCTTGGGCATCCAGCTGCCAGCGCAGGCGAGCGATTCGCAGATTCTCGACCGGACGCTGGAAGGGATGATGTCGTTGCATGGGCTCTCCCTCATGGAGGCCATCGAGATCCTCTTTCCCCCTGTCTGGAGCGAGACGGAGAAGTTCGAGACTCCGATGCGGGCCTTTCACCGCTATTTTCGTCGAGCGTTTGGCTCGTTGGCGCAGGGACCTGCCGCGATCATTGCCCGCGAAGGCGACGAGATCGTCTTCAGCTGCGACGCGCTCGGGCTGCGGCCGCTCTGGTTCGGCGTCACCGAGAAAGAGTACTTTGCCTCTTCGGAGAAGGGCGTGGTTCCGCTGGAGCACATGACGCAGGACCCGCGGCCCCTCGCCCCTGGGGAGAAGATGGGCCTGCTGGTGCGCCGTGGCCAGGGAGATGTCGAGGTCTTCGAGCATCAGGAGATGCAGCAGCGGATCTTCGCGCTGGCCTCGCGTCGCTATGACTTCCCGCGGCTCAACGGGTTGGTCGTCAAGGCCGGATCGTTCGGAAGCGCCCTGCCGGGAAGCGAGACGAAGGAGCCAGAGATGCTCCGCGAGCCACTGGCCACGGAGTCACCTGAAGATGCGGTCGGCTTGGTCGAGGAGCAGAAGGAGCGAGCAATCCGCATCGAGCGGACTCTCGCGGCGACCGACGCGCTGGCGGCGATGGGCTGGACCAAGGAAGAGGTCGATAACCTGATGACCATGGTCACCGGGAAGGATCCCTTGAGCGGCCTGGGATACGATGGCCCACTGGCGGCCTTCTCGGAGGTCCGACGCAACCTCTCCGATTACTTTCAAGAGCGGGTGGCGGTGGTGACCAATCCGGCGATCGACAGAGTTCGGGAAGGGGACCACTTCTCTGTGCGGGTCTTTCTCGGTCGGCGACCGACCCTCGCCGACGGGGGAACGGTGACGCAGCAGATCGAGCTCAAATCACCGCTTCTGTTAGGGGGAGTGGCAACTTATGATCCGGGTTTCGTTGCGGCCCACCGCGCGGTGGCGCGTGAGTTCGGCACGGCGCTGGTCGATGACCTGGTGCGGGAGTTCAGCCCGGCCATTGGGATTGATCCGGCCCCCTTCTCGGCAGAACAGCGGCTCAAGCAGCTGCTCGCTTCGCGCCCGGGGGGGAGTGGGACAGAGCTGGGTGAGATCGGCGATCTGCCCATCGGGCTCCGCGCGACCACGCTGGAGCTGGTCTATGCCGAGGAAGAGACCCTCGCTGAGGCCCTCGCCCGGCTGGCGCGGCAAGCGGTCGAGGCCGTCGAAGCGGGAACGACGTTGCTCATTCTCGACGATACGGCGGGCTACCACGAACAGTCTCTCTTCATCGATGCCCATCTCGCCCTGGCCACCGTCGATCAGGCGCTGAGCCACTCCCTCTCACTGAGCGTCTCCGGATGCGCCGTGACCTTCGAAGTGGCCACCGGAGCCGGTACTCCTGGCGAGACACCAACGGACGAGGAGAGCCTGCGCCGTCGCTGCGGGATTGTGTTGCAATCCGGGCAGCTCCGCAATCTTCACGACATCTGCTTTGCCATTGGGTGCGGGGCCGACGCGGTCGCGCCTTACGCCATGTACGAGGTTGCGTTGCGCGACGCAGTCGATGAGGAGTCGGCCCGCAAGGCGCTGCGGAACCTCTTTGTCATGCAGCACACCGGCATCGAGAAGGTGATGTCGACGATGGGGATCCACGAGGTCGATGGCTACGGTCGGCTCTTCGCCTCGATCGGCCTCGCGCCCGATGTCGCCGACCTCTTCGGGATCAAGAACTACTGCGGGTCGGAACAGGCGGGGCTCTCGATCGCCAAGATCGATGAGGAGACGCGAGCCCGACTTGCTGCGCGACGGACCAAAGCGGCGAAAGGTGCGACGACCAAGCTTTCGGGAACCACCGGACTGCTTCGCGAGTATCGACGCCAACCCTACGTCTGGGGAGCTGCCGGCAAGGTCGCCCGCAAGGAAGAGCGCTACGAGAACTTCATCCAGAAGTTGAGTCAGATCGAGTCGGCCAATCCGGTCGCCCTCCGTCATCTGCTCGATCTGCAGGAGCGGTCGATCGTCACGCGGAACACGGCCGACACCCGGATTGGCAACCATAGCGCGCCCATCTTCATCGCGGCGATGTCGTTCGGCTCTCAGGGGGAGACGACCTTCCGCGCCTATGCCGAAGGCGCCAAGCGACTCAAGATCATCGCCATGAACGGTGAAGGCGGTGAGATCCCCGATATGCTTGGTAAATACAAAGAGTACAGGGGGCAGCAGGTCGCGTCAGGACGCTTTGGTGTCAACATCCACCTGCTCAATTCCGCCGATTTTCTCGAGATCAAGATCGGGCAGGGGGCCAAGCCAGGGGAGGGAGGTCATCTCCCCGGGTTCAAGGTGACGGAGTTGATCGCGCAGACGCGCCACACGCCGCGAGGGATCGACCTCCTCTCCCCCTCGAACAACCACGACATCTACTCGATCGAGGATCTCGCGCAGGTGATCGCGGAATTGAAGACGGCCAATCCGCACGCCCGTGTCTCGGTCAAGATCCCCGCCGTCCCCTTCATCGGACCGATTGCCACAGGGATTGCCAAGGCTCACGCCGACATCATCGCCATTAGTGGCTACGATGGGGGGACGGGAGCGGCGCGCAAACATGCCCTGCGCCACGTCGGAATGCCGGTCGAGATCGGGGTCAAGGAGGCCCACCGCGCTCTCACCAAGGCCGGCCTCCGCAACCGGGTCGAGATTTGGGCCGATGGAGGCATCAAGTCGGGCGCTGACGTCATCAAGCTGATGTTGCTTGGCGCGAACCGGGTTGGGTTCGGGACCATGGCCATGGCCGCCGTTGGCTGCACCAGCTGCCGGGAGTGCAACACTGGAACCTGCCACGTCGGGATTACGGCCCACTTCCCCACCGTCGAGGAGGCCGTGGCCGGCGGTGCCAAGAAGTATGTCCCGCGGGAGTACGACAAGTCGGTCGATGGCTTGGCCACCTTCTTCGGCCACGTCATCAACGAGATCGGTCTCTGGACCATGCGGCTCGGCTTTCAACGAACCCAGGACTTGGTTGGCCGGTCAGACCTGCTCAAGCAGGCCCGCGGCCAGGAGTTGATCGATCTCTCGTATCTGCTCTCCGGGGTCGAGGTCAGCGAGGGCTATGAACCAGAGAAGCTGCGCGAGGATCACATCGGCCGCTCTCACCGCCCGCGGACATCGTTGACCCGTCTGGTCACCGACGAGATCTGGGCGCTCATCGCGCGTGGCAAGTCGATCTCGATCTACGAGGATGACAAGGTCTCCTCGGTCGATCGCTCCCTCGGGACCCACCTCGCCGGCAAACTCGCCCGGGCGCGCACCCGCCAGGAACTCCCGGCCCATTTCAAGCGTGCCCTCCTCTTCTTCAACGAGGGGGCGATCACTGGCAATGGTCTTGGCGCCTACAATATCGAAGGGGTCGACATTCTCGTCGAGGGCGGCGTGCAGGACAGCGCCGCCAAGAGCAGCTGTGGCGGCACGATCGCGATCCTCAAGGGGACCAATCACAAGGGGCTCCGGGTCGACGGAGCGGTCGGCAAATGCTTCGGTTACGGAGCCCAGGGCGGTAAGCTGATCGTTCAGGGGGACGCCGATTCGCGCGCCGGAATCCGCCTCTCGGGGGCCGATCTGATCATCGCCGGCAAACTGCGGGAGCCTCTCCGCGACGATCTTGGCTGTATCGCCTCTCGCGCCAACATCAAGGGCTTTGCCTTCGAGTACATGACCAGTGGACGTGGACTCGTCTTCGGTGACCCAGGCCCCTGGCTCTGCTCCGGAATGACTGGCGGCGTCGTCTACCTCAAGCTCGAGGAGGCGATGGGACTCGATGAACAGGCCCTCCAGCGCCGCCTTGCCAAGGGGGCCGAGGTTGTTCTTCGTCCGGTCGACGACGGAGATCAGCTCAATCTGCAGGAGCTGCTCACCGCCTACATGACCCAGCTCGAAACCAATGAACAGCAGGAAGAGATCGAGACCACGCGCCGCTTGTTGCGCGACTGGCGCGGTTCCTTCCTCAAAGTCGTCCCCAAAAAGTGAGGGCGTCGACTGGGGGGCCGATGGAGCGAAGAACACTTGGGCGAACCGGCTGGAGCGTGTCGCCAATCAGTTTCGGGGCGTGGGCGCTCGGAGGCAGCTGGGGCGAGGTCTCCGATCGCCAATCCCTCGACGCGCTGCATCGTGCCGTCGATCTCGGCGTCAACTTCTTCGATACGGCCGATGTCTACGGGGATGGCCGCAGCGAGCGTCTCCTCGCTCAGCTCCGTCGCGAGCGCACCGAGGAGATCCTCGTCGCCACCAAGGCTGGCCGGCGGCTCGATCCACACGTCGCCGCCGGCTATACTCTCGACAACCTGACCTCCTTTGTTGAGCGCAGCCTCCGTCACCTCGAGACCGAGGCGCTCGACCTCCTCCAACTGCACTGTCCGCCGACAGATGTCTACTACCGCCCAGAGGTCTTCGACGCGCTCGATCGACTTGTTGCCGCAGGAAAGGTCCGTTTCTATGGCGTCAGTGTCGAACGCGTCGAAGAGGCGCTCAAAGCCATCGAATACCCCGCGGTCCAGTCGGTCCAGATCATCTATAACCTCTTCCGACAGCGCCCGGCCGAACGATTCTTTCCCGAGGCCCAGCAGAGGCAGGTGGCCATTCTGGCCCGTCTTCCCCTCTCTTCCGGGATGTTGACGGGAAAGCTGACCGCTGAGAGTCGCTTCGCCCCCGATGACCATCGCGCCTTCAATCGCGACGGCGCCGCCTTCGATCAGGGAGAAACCTTCTCTGGCATTGACTATGCTACGCAACTTGCCGCGGTCGATGCCCTGCGCTCGTTTCTCGCTGATGTCCCCCCTGGAATGACCCTCGCTCAGCTCGCCCTCCGCTGGATCCTCCACCAACCGGCGATCACATGCGCCATCCCTGGTGCACGCACCCCCGACCAAGTCGAGGAGAACGTCGCCGCTGCCCACCTTCCCTCCCTCCCCGATCCACTCCTTCGTCAGATCGACTCCCTCTACCAACAACAGATCCGCCCTCTCGTCCATCACCGCTGGTAATTCTTTTGACGCTTTGTCCAGGTCAAAAAACCAAAATTGTGGCTTTGGGAAATAGTCTCGACAAAAATGTCGGATGACTCGGATGATCTTTCCATATCGACTCTCCAATAAGTCTCTCTGCTGGGCTCAATCAGGAAAAGAGTTGGCCTGGAACGGGAATGTGCGGTGAGATTCGCCAAGCGCAACTCCGATTTCTTCGGCCAACCCTCTAGAGGTCTTCCAAGACGAGGTCACCACCCATCACTTCTCTGTAGATATCACGATTTTGTATTTATAGAAGAGAATAAATACAAAAATGTTGAAATTGTGATTGAGTGGACTAGTGGTGGAGAAGAGGGAGTGAAAGGTCATAAATAGTTTAAAATCATATAGTTAAGGGTAAATATTGAATAGTCTTTTCAAGCTGGAAAAGCCTCTGGCATCGGGCTTGCAATGGAGTTTGTCGAAACTCGCACACAGTTGGTCAAAGTTGCCCAAGGGCGGGTGTAGTTTCTCCAAACGAGCCGAACGAGAGAGAAGACACGGGGATGCAGAGCGAAGTGGTATCAAAGGAGCAAAAGGGAGAGGGACCGGTGGCGACTGGGGTCGCGCGTCAAGTGCTACGCCCGGAGCTTCTGCGAGACCTTCTGGCGACTGAGGAGGAGCGGCTGGCCGAGCGGCATCGGGAGGGAGCGGATGGTTGGGATCTGGTGACGGAGCGAAGCCGGGTTGCCGACCGGGTGATTGGAGAGGCGGCGCAGGCGGCGTGGCAGGGAGAGTTGGGCGGGGACGGATTCGATCTGGGAGGCGCCGATCGGATCGCCTTGGTCGCACTTGGTGGATATGGACGAGGGGAGCTTTCTCCAGGATCGGACATCGATCTGCTGATCCTCTACCGTGGGGCGAACGACTTCACTGCGGCGAGTCGGCTCAACGAGATCCTGCTCTATCAGCTCTGGGATGGGGGATTCCGCGTCGGCCACAGCCTGCGTTCGCTGGATGATTGTGTCAAGGCGGCGCGAGAGGATGTGGTGACACGCCACGCGCTGTTGGACGCGCGTCCAGTGTGGG
>JBMUAP010000148.1:0-7063 GCA_049454155.1 Blastocatellia bacterium | reverse complement strand
CCAGAAGAAGGGCAGCCTCGACCGCGATTCTCCCCTTCTCTCTATAAGAAGAAGAGATCAATTATCATGAACTCGATCCCAAGTTCAAGCCAGCAAGATCGGAGGGGGGCAACGCGAATCCCGTTCAGGGGGGCTGGGATCCCCAGAACAAGGCTCACAAAAGAGAGGTCGCAGGGAATGCCTGGACCCGATGGCAACGTCATGTCGGACCCACCAGCGGATCCTCATCGTCCGCCGCGGCGACTGCCAGGGCTTCCTCGAGGGTGAATCGACCCTCGTAGAGGGCCTTGCCGACAATCACGCTGTCCACACCAAAGGATTGGAGTCGACGCACGGCAACGAGGTCGTCGAGGGAGGCGACGCCTCCCGAGGCGGTCACTTTGAGGCCGCTGGCTTCGGCCATCTCCCGGGTGGTCTCGAGATTGATTCCGGAGAGCATTCCATCGCGGGAGATGTCGGTGTAGACGATGCGGTCGATCCCATAGTCGGCCACTTTCTGGGCAAACTCGAGCGCTCCGATGGTCGAGAGCCTCTCCCACCCGCGCAAGGCGACCCGCCCATCCCGGGCGTCGATCCCCACCACGACCGTCGAACCAAATTCGCTGACGATGTGCTCCAGCAAGACCGGATTTTCGATGGCGGTCGTCCCGATGACAATCCGGGTCACCCCCAACTCATCCAGACGCCAGACATCGTCCTTTGTCCGGACGCCCCCTCCAAACTGGATCGGGACCGGAACCTGGTAGACGATCTGCTCCAGCACCTTGAGGTTCTTGGCGTCCTTCTGGTCGAGTGCCCCGTCGAGGTTGACGATGTGGAGCATCTCAGCCCCGGCCTCGACCCACTGCTGGGCGATGTGAAGCGGATTCTCTGAATAGACAGTCTCGGCGGAGACCTGACCCTGTGTCAGCCGCACACAGCGCCCCCCGCGCAGATCGATGGCTGGAATGATGATCATGTGGCTTGTCTGCGTATTTTCTCTCCCGCAGAGGTCCTCTCGACTCTCTCGGACCAATGGTCCTTCATGAATCTGGCCTGGCGGAAGACTCGTTCGTGGTTGCTTGGTGCACTCTTTTCCGGAAGAGACGAATTACGGGATCGATCCGAATCTCCTCTTTCCGTAATTCTGTCTGGTCGTTCTGTTCGATCGATTGGTTCTCCCCTTCCAATTGGAAGCAGGCCGAAAGCAGGGGAAGTGGCGAATAGATCTCGGTTACCAGCGTTGACAGTTGCCATCGATCCAAGAGGAGCGAACAGGTCTGCCCCTTTTTTGCTTTCCGTGGTAGATACTACTCATTCAATCGTTTGAATCAAGTAAAATGAGCGGCCATCATCAACTTTCCAACGGGAGCCTACGGGGGCCCCTGGCGGCGAGAACCTGTTCCGCTCTGGGAAGGTAACTACTCACGGAACGGAAGAGATGATTGCACCATCGAGACAGGAAGAAGAAATGGAGGATGAAGATTTCTCCAACCCAAAACATTAGCGGCTTCGCGTCTTCGTGGGAGAAAAAACAACTGGGCCCACCCTAGGGGGGAGAGCCTCACACGGAAGCACGGAGAACACCAAGAAGAAGATAGACCCCCTTGAAGTTCATTAACGCCGTGAGTAGTTACCCGGGAAGAGAATGGGAAGCAAAAGAGAAGGGAGTTGGTTGTGGGCAAAGAAGAACGGCAGGCATTGATCGATCAGTACGCTCTTGGGGCAGAGGCAGTGGAGCGGGCCTTGGCAGCTATTCCGCGCTCCTTCTGGACAGCATATCCCCTGCCCGGGAAATGGAGCGCGGCCGAGATCGTGCATCATCTGGCCGACAGCGAGATGACCAGCGCCATCCGGCTGCGTCGACTCCTTGCGGAAGAGTCGCCGGTGATCGTTGGGTATGATCAGGATCGCTACGCCGAGCGGTTGGGCTACAACGAGCGGCCGCTCGGGCCATCCCTCGAAGCCTTTCGGGCGGCACGGGCCGCGACCGTCCCCTTGCTGGAGCGGATGTCGGAGGAGGACTGGCAACGGGCGGGGACCCATTCCGAGAGCGGTCGCTACTCCGCAGAGGATTGGCTGCGGATCTACGCCGGCCACGCGCACGGACACGCCGATCAACTGCAGCGGCTCGCCGAGGCCCTTCACTCCCAGTCAGGGAAGTCCGATGGCGACTGAGACGGTTCGCCACTCCCACTCGATCGTGCTGCATCACCCGGTGGAGAGTGGCGGGGCCCGCCTGCGGGGCATCTACTGCGCATCCGTCGAAGATCGGCCCGTGCCGGTGGTCGTCTTCGCGCACGGCCTCGGCTCGACCCACTGGGGGGAGAAGGCCCGCGCCTACGAGGAAGCCTGCGCCAGCCGGGGCTGGTCCTTCCTCGCCGTCGATTTTCGAGGGCATGGTCAGTCGGATGGCCGCATCTCGGAGATGCGTGCTCTCGACTGGGTGGAAGATCTTGCCCTGATGGTGCGCGAGGCACGATCTCGTGCCGGCGGACCCGTCTTTCTGGTGGGATCGAGTCAGGGCGGCTGGGCGGCAGCCTGGTTGAGTATCCTCCAGCCGGAGACGGTCGCCGCTTGTGCGCTGATTGCCCCGGCCCTCAAACTCTGGGCGTGGCTCGCCCTCTCCGCCGCCGAGCGGGAGGCTTGGGTGCAAACCGGGCGACATCGGATCCAGACCGAGTATCTTGACCTCGAACTGCCCTCCTCCTTGCTTGGTGAGGCCGTCGACTACCCCTTCGAGACTCTGCTCCAGCGCTTCCATCATCCCACCATTCTCTTCCACGGAATGGCCGATGCTGTCATCCCCGCCTCGCTGAGCCTCGACTTTGCCGAACGGTGTGCTTCACTGGATCTCCGCCTCTGTCTCAGCAAGACGGGCGATCACCGGTTGACCCGGGAGAGGCACTGGCTTGCCCGGGAGAGTTGCCATTTTTTTGCTGACTGGTTGGGTGGGGATCAAGCAAAAGGGGCAAAGGGGGCAAAGGGGGGGGCCGAACCACGTTGAGGGGGGACAGAATCGGAGAGGCTGGGGAGCTCGAGCGGAAGCCGGAAGTAGAAGCGGCTGCCTTTGCCCACCTCGCTCTCGACATAGACGTCACCGCCGTGCAGCTCGACGAGGTGCTTGACGATCGCCAGTCCGAGCCCGGTTCCTTTGAGGCCGGTTTCGGTGTTGGTGTGGACTTGGTAAAACTTGTCGAAGATCCGCGGAAGCGCGTCGGGGGGCATCCCACTGCCAGTATCGGCGACGCAGAAGACGATCGAACGGTCGGTCGCCTGTGCAGAGATGGTGACCTGTCCTCCGTGCGGTGTGAACTTGATCGCGTTGGAGATGAGATTGATGAGGACGTGCTCGATCCGGTGGACATCGCAATAGAGGTCAGGCAGAAGCGGGCTGACCTGATTGCGAAAGACCACTGCGGCCTGGGCGGCGACGGTGATCAGCTGTTCGAGAACGGCCTCGACGAGGAACCGGGGCGAGACTGACTCACGGTGCAGCTTCATCATTCCGGCCTCGATCTTGGAGAGGTCGAGAAGGTCGTTGACCAGCCGCCGCAACCGGCTGGCCTGTGCGGCGATCTGCCGGATGTGCTCCGTCTGCTCCTGGGTCAGATCTCCATAGATTCCCGTCTCCAGCATCTCCGTGATGCCACTGATGACAGTCAGGGGGGTGCGCAACTCGTGAGTGACCATCGAGAGGAAGGCGTCCTTCATCCGGTCGAGTTCCCGCAGCTGCGTGTTGGTCTCGGCGAGCGCGTCATTCATCGCCAAGATCTCTTGCTGCGACTCCTGAACGGTGCGCAGGAACGTCTGCTCCACTTCGGCGAGGCGTCGCCGGAGTAGATTGCGTTCCTCTCGTAACTGCTGGATCTCTTCGCCTGGGTCCATATGGGGTACGTGGGGAGGGCGGGCCTCCGTCTGTTTCCGACGTGTCGACCGAGGAGCCGGTTCCTGCGGTTTTGCTCAGCGGGCGATCAGCAGGTAGGTGTTGTGCCCCCCGACGACCTCCGAGAAGTCCTTGTGATAGATCGCTTCGATCCGTCGAAACTCCCTGACCAGGGTCGCGAGTTCGGCGATCGAGAGAAAGCCATCCTCGGTATGGGCGATGACCCACATCGGGATTCGGCGCGCGGCGCCGAGGAACTGGGCGATCAAGTCGAGGTAGTGTCCTTTGGAGAGGAATGTCTCTCCGAGCCGACCTTGCCGGCTTGCCCGCAGCGCCTCCCATTCCGCAGTCGCTCCACGGACCCAGATCTCCTTCCAATCGGCTCCGCTGCGGGACCACGCGGCATACCCCTCCGGGCTCGGAAAGCGTGCAAACATGAGGTCCGCCTCGACGTGGGCAATGAACTCGGTCGCTTCCCGATTGTTTCCACGATTGCTTCGACCATTGTCGAGGAGCTCGCGTTGCTGCCGGACATACTGACGGAAGACGTCGGAGAGCGGGCGTTTGAGGTTGCTCCTCTCCGGTGGGAAGGAGAGCGAATAGACTCCGACCATCAGCGCATGGCTGATGGCGAGCGCCTGTTGATAGGGGGAGTCGAGCCGCTCGATTGCACTGCGGAGGTTGTCGAACCAGACGGCGTCGAGTTCATTGAAGAACTGGCTGAGCGCTGGATTGTTGAGTCGACGCGGGGGAACATAGACCTCTTCGAGAAGCTGACTGATCTGTTCCCCGCCAAGGCGCTCGTGTCCGTTCTCGACGTAAGCACGGGCCATCCACCACGCCCATTGACAGAGATCGTTTGAATGGACCTCCTTGCCCCAAAACTTGAGGTACCAGTCGAGGTCCGGTTGGCCGGAGAAGGGAATGGCGATCGTCGAGAATTTGAGCCGTCGAAGAATGTTCAGTTCGAAGCCCAACCAACGACGCGGGCTGGGCGAGGTGGAGGCCGACTGGACTGCGTGAGCGCTCATCTTTCCTCTTCCTCCTTCTTCCCTTGATAGGCGACCGTTGGCGTCTCTTCTGGAAGATCTTCGAGCAGGGCAAGCTCCTCCCCGGGATTGGCCTCCTCACTGGGAGTTGGCACGAGTGGAGGTGCGAGATCGAGCGGGTCGTCCGGGGCTTCTTCGTCCACCTCCCCAGGGGAGTGGCCGGAATCGGCAACCGGTGGCTCCGGCTCGCCAGTCTCCGGTACGTTGGTCTTGGATCTGGTCGTATTGGAAAAGACGGGGAGGAGCAGAGGCGGAGCCAGCCCGGGTTCCTCGGCAAAGCCGATCTCGAGGGCATCCTCGGGAAGTCCGGTCTGCTCGATCATCTCGGCCGCCCGCCGTTCGCGTTCCTCCTGGAGGTAGGCCAGCAGGACTTCGACGACCAGCGGGTCGAATTCGATTCCCGCCTGGTCGGCGACGATCTGTTCCGCTTCGAGAGGGTCGAAGGCCTCCCGATAAGGACGGGAGGCCGTCAGGGCGCAGTAGGTATCGGCGACGCGCAGAATCCGCGCGCCCAGTGGGATGGCCGACTCGGCGAGGCCATCCGGATAGCCCTGCCCATTCCACCATTCGTGATGCCAGCGGATCAGGAGCTGCGTGTGGCGCGGCAGGTGAAGCTCGGCCGCCTGCTGCTCCCCCAGGATCGGGTGGCGCCAGAGGTCGAGCGTCTCCTCCCAGGAGAGGGGGCCGTTGCGCAGGAGATAGGCACGTTTCCATTTGCGCACCCCAAGATCGTGGCCGAGGGCGGCGAAGAGGAGCGCGGTCAGATCCGGTCCGTACATCTCGAATTCACTGGCCAGCACCTGGGTCAGCCGCGCTAGCGCGGTCGCGTGAGGCTGGTCGTATCCTTCGATCCGGTCTGTCTCGGTGGCGAGTTGGATGAGCCGGTCAGCCATCGACCGCTCCCCTGGTGGGAACGGCAGGGGAGGCTCAGGGGTAAACATTGGGCAATCTTCTCCTCTTCTGCGGAACGTCTTGCTGACTTTTGCGGCATACGAGAACCTCTGTGGGAGGTCAGTTTTTCTTGTATGCGTTCCCGATGGAAAATGCAAGCAGTGACTGGCGGGGCGGAAAGTGGCTCACTCCTGCAGCGGCGGGGGGCGGCGGACCCGCAGGAGGGAATGGCGCCAAGACCGGGGTGCCAGGCTGGTGGGTCGCTCAGCCCCGCTCCTGGACGGCAATTGACTATTCGTCGACGCCGGTCCATTCTTCCCAAACTGGAGTAGACCAGAGGAGAAAGAAGAGCTGTGACCACCTGAAAATGGGCAGGAGAGACGGAAGAATAGTGCGATGACCAATGGAGTGCTGACAGGGCTTTCGTGGGGACCTTTGGTGATGGTGGTGGTGGGCAGCCTGCTCTATCATCTCGCCCAGAAATCTGTGCCGGAGGGGACTCCGCCGTTGCTGGTGGTCGGGCTTGCCTACCTGGTCGGGCTGGTTCTCTGTGGTATCGGTCATGCGCTCTTTCGGGGGGAGGCTCCCCGGGGTGACTCGATCTCGGCCGTCTGGAGTGAGCTCGGGCGAGTGTCTGTCTGGAAGGCGGCAGCAGGAATTGGAGTCGCCGCGTTTCTGATTGAGATCGGCTATCTGCTGACCTACCGGGTGGGATGGGATCTGGGCTTGGCATCCGTTCTTGCCAATTTGGCGATCGCCATCCTTCTCTTACCGTTGGGCGTCCTCTTCTTCGGGGAGCGGATCACCCTGCGCACGGTTGTGGGAGTGGCTTGTTGCCTCATCGGCTTTCTGCTCTTGACCAGACGGTGACGAAAGGGTGTGAGGAGGGAAGGCGGGGCATGGCAAGTGTCGTCTGGGTGGTGCTGATCCTCATCTGGGGATCGACCTGGATCTTCATCAAATTGGGATTGCGTGATCTGCCACCCATCACCTTCGCGGGGCTCCGCTTTCTGATTGCGGCGCTGGTACTCTGGGCGATTGCCCTCTCCCGCCGAGCCCGGCTCCCCTGCCGCGGTGCCGAGTGGCGAGTCCTCGCCTGGTCGGGACTGATCGCGATCGGTCTCAATTATGGACTGATCTTTTGGGGAGAGGTTCGGATTACGTCAGGATTGGCGGCGCTCCTGCAAGCAACGATCCCCGTCTTCGGCCTGCTGATCGCGCACTGGTATCTCCCATCAGAACGCATCACGTGGCGCAA
>JBMUAP010000147.1:0-7088 GCA_049454155.1 Blastocatellia bacterium | reverse complement strand
CTTCGCCAACAAGGTCCTCTCCCGAGTCCTCTTCACGGACGCGATGTGGGGTGGCAGTGCGTACCGTCAGGGGTGGCAGCAGAGAAACGTCGGATTGGGCATCCCCGAGACTGACCCTCGCCATCCTCGGAATCATCCAATTCCACGCTGATCGTTTTTCTTCTGTGAATCCGTTTAGAAAACAGTCTGCCGAGACGTCAGGGGAAGGGCCGTGGCACTCCCCACCTCGGTGGCTGTTCGACTGTTAACGTGCAGATGATAGGCGGAGTAGGATCACAAGTCAATCTACCCCTTTCTCCCCTAGCAAGAAATGGAAAACAAATTTAGAATAACAGCTTTGTGAGAGTATGATCTTCAAGATCCTTACTTTCAGAGGACCGCATCCGTAAGCGTCCTTGTTCGGAAGCCGATCTCTGTAGACGCATTTTCTGGAAGTGCCCGCTTCCTTTCAGGCGATCTTGTCGCCAGACTTACGACCGGAAAGATGGGTATTGACCAGTTATTCGATACCCATTTCAAGACAGACCCCCGGATCGACTCGAAGCGTGCCTCGCCCCCTATCGACGGCGATGAGGGCAATGGAATTACTACCCTTCCTCTTACTGGCATAGGCAGTGTTCAGGAAGATGGAGCAGGAACCACAGATGACCAGGTATCGGTTTGGGCCCTTTGAACTTGAGTTGGAGACCGGAAAACTTTTGCGGGACGGCGCCCCGCTTCCGCTGACCAGACGAAAATTCGAGATTCTGGTTGTGCTGCTGCAGAACGCGGGGCAGGTCGTTTCGAAAGAAGAGCTGATCTCCCATGTCTGGATGGATCAGGTAGTCGACGAGACCAATCTGACCCAGCAGATCTACAATCTTCGCCGCCTCCTCGGGGAGGACTCGCGGCAACCGGAATATATTGTGACGATTCCGGGAGCTGGGTATCGCTTCAACTCTCTTGTGCAGTCGATCGATGATCAGGGGAATCCCGTCTCGCCCAGATTGCCCGGCCAACTCTCGACGCTCTCCACCACCCAGGAGAGCTCCACTGGCTCCCTGGTGGCAGAGGCAAGGTCCGATGTCCCAACCGATCCTCTTCTCTTTTCAGAGAACAACCAAGGGAGAGGCTTCTGGCGACGCCTGACGCGCTCGTCCGAATCACGCCGATTTCCCTTCGTCATGCTCGGAGTGGCCCTACTGGGATTGGGTGGGGTCGGGCTGTTGATCCTCGATCGTTGGAAGGACCAGAAGGAAGGTCGCAAGAATCCCCCAGTCCGGATCAGTCCCCTCGCCAGCCTCCCTGGCATCGAGAGCCATCCCTCCTTCTCCCCTGATGGCAAGTTTGTCGCCTTTACATCCGATAGCGGGGAGGCACAGAACGAGGATATCTTCATCCGTCTGATTGGTGAGGGAAGCGCCTTGCGGTTGACGACCCATCCCGCGACCGACCACCAAGTCACCTGGTCACCAGATGGCCTGCAACTCGCCTTCCTGCGGACGGCTCTGCCGGGCGAAGAGAACCGACGCTATCGGTTGATCACCATGCCAGCCCTCGGCGGAGCTGAGCGCGAGATTGGGCGCGTCTGGGGGGGCCTGGATTGGTCCCCCAATGGCCGCTACTTGGCCGTCTCCGACTTTGATCAGAACACCCCCCCCACCCGGATCGTGCTCCTCTCCCTCGAGAGCAACGAACGCACGGTCCTTACTTCGTCAGAATCCACCAACAATTACTTCGATACATTCCCCCGTTTTTCACCCGATGGGACGCGAATCGCCTTTGCCCGGTGGACCAGTGACTACGCGAGCGACCTCTTTGTTGCCGACATCAAGACCAAGCAGCTGAAACAATTGACCTTTGATAATAAGCGAATCCCGAGCCTGCAGTGGACTCCCAACGGAGAGGAGATCCTCTTCGTCTCTAACCGGCAGGGCCGTCCCAACATCTGGCGGATTTCAGCCACTGGGGGGCCGATCACTCAAGTCAGCGAGGTCGGCGATCCAGTCGATCATATTGCCCTCTCCCGCGACGGGAAACTGCTCGCCTATTCCCAAGTGACCAACGACACTGTCATCGAGATTCATTCTCTTTCGTCGATCACGAGAAACAAGGGGCTCCCTGCCCAGCCCCTCTGCAGGATCGACTCTTCCCGAACCGAGTTCAGCCCGCGATTTTCGCCCGATGGATCCCAGATCGTCTTCACTTCCGCGCAAACCGGCTTCGACGAGGTCTGGATTGCCAACGCAGACTGTAGCGGACCGCAACAGATCACCAAATTTAACAAGGAGGGAGTTGGAAGCCCCCGCTGGTCTCCCGATGGTCAGTCCATCGTCTTCGATCACCGCGCGGAGCGGCAAGCGGACATCTTCACCATCCACATCCGGACACGGAAGATCCAGCGTCTGACAGAACACCCGTCGGCCGACACCATGCCCGCTTGGTCTCCCGATGGAAAATGGATCTACTTCACCTCGGAGCGAAAGGGTACCCGACAAATCTGGAAGGTTCCGGCCAAGGGGGGGGCCACTCTCCAGGTCTCGAGCAACGAAGGCCAAGAACCGGTGATCTCACTCGACAACCGATTCCTCTTCTACAATTGGCAAAGCTCACTCTTCCAGCTCGCACTCGACCGTCCGGAGAGTCCTGCGGTCCAACTGACAACTAAACGTCCTATTGGACGACAGTGGGCGCTCCAAGGAGATTGGCTCTACTTCGTCACTTCTGGGGAGAACGCCCGACAGACATTGATTCGGCTCAATTACCGCACGCAGCAAAGTGAAGAACTCTGCTCGATCCAGCGGACATTCTTCAAATGGGAGCCTGGCTTGACGGTCTCCCCGGATGGCACCCAGGTCGCGTTCAGCTTCTTGAATCACCTGCTGGGAGATCTGATGATCGTCGAGGGCTGGCAATAGCCGCCCGACGCGAACGCTCCCCCTCAGAAGATCGCCACCTTGACCGAAAGATATTTCCGCGGGTTCTGCCGGAAATCGTAGAGGAGCTTCGTCACCTCGGCCGACATCGTGTTGAGGTTCTGGTAGAGCTTCTCGTCTTTCAGCAGCAGCCCCGCCGTTCCCTCCCCGCGTTCGAGACCTCCCGCAATATTCTTCAACCGCTCGACCGTCTCCCGGGTATCATTGTAGAGCTTCTCGTCAGTCAGCAGTTTACCGAGATTCCCCTCCCCGCGCTCGACCTTGGCGAGCGTCGAATCGAGGCGCACGGCCGTCTCATCCAACCGCTTGACCAGGGAGTTCGCCCGTTGATAGAGCTCCTCATCCTTGAAGAGCTTTCCGACTGTCCCCTTTCCTGTACTCATCTGCTCGTGGAGCTGATCGGAGATCTTCCGCAACTGGACGACGGCCTGGTTGGCCTCCCGGTAGAGCGTATCCTCATTGAGCAGTTTCCCCACCGTCCCTTTGCCTTCCCGGAACGTGGCGATGAGGGACTCCGCCTGACGAACCGTTTTGTCAAGGTCGACAAAAAAGGAGTCATCGGTGAGGAAGCGGCCCATCGTGCCCTTCCCGTCGCGCAGATTGCCGGTCATGACGCGAATATCGTCCGAGATCTCATTGAGGTTGGAGACAGCGGTCTGGGCCGCATTGAGAATATCACCGACGCTCTTCTGGGCCTGACTTTTGACCGAGTCTCCATCGCGGATCGGCGCGCCACGCGAGGTTCCCGGTGTAATATCGATGACGTTGTCCCCGAGGACACCTGCCCCCTTGAGAACGGCCAGCGAGTCGCTGCGGATCCGCTCGATGGCGGGGCGACCGTCGAGGCGACCGTCGATCTCCATGATGATCTCGATGTTGTCCTGCGAGGCGACATTCTGGGGAATCTCGGAACTGAACTGGATGGCCCGGACACTCCCGACCTTCTTCCCAGAGAGACGCACCTCCGCCCCTTCGCGCAGCCCATCGACACTCGACATCCGCGTCCGAACGATCGTCGTCGTGTGGACCCCCGGCAACTTGATGTCCCCGCTGACGGTGAAAATGACAAATAGGAGGATCGCCAAGCTGATCACCACCAGCAGGCCGACCCGCAATTCCGACAGCTTCGCTTGCTTCGTTGTTGGCATAATAGGCTCCGCACAACGGCGAGGGAGATCACCCTCCCCTAGTCCCCGGCCCCGCTCCCCGGTTCCCGGTCAGGTTACGTAAAGAACTTCTGAATATAAGGGTTGGAAGATTCCCGGATCTCCTCATCCGTCCCGCTGAAGATGATCTTGCCATCCTTGAGCATGAGGAAGCGGGTATTGATGAGGCACAATCTCTCCCCCTCCTGCTCAAAGAGAAGGTTTCCCTGGTCGTCCCGGACGACATACTCCCGAGCCAGCACCTCGATATCCTGAATACGATGGGTCACAAAGATCGACGAGACCTCTTCGAGATCCCGCAATTTGAGCGCCAATTCACAGATCGTTCGAGCGGTAATCGGATCGAGACCGGCCGTGGGCTCGTCATAAAAAATGATCTTCGGATTGCCGACGAGCGCACGGGCAATCCCCACCCGGCGACGCATCCCGCCGGAAAGTTCATTGGGCATCTTCGCTACCGAATCCTCGAGGTCGACAAAGCGCAACATCCGCAAGACCACTTGCCCAATCTCGTCTTCCGGAACCTGCTGTTCGCGGAGTCGGTAAGCGACATTGTCGTAGACGCTCAAGCTATCGAAGAGCGCGCCCTCCTGAAAGACCATCCCGATCTTGCGGCGAACCGACATCATCTTCTCTTCGCTGTAGTGAGTGACATCCTCTCCATCAATGAGGATGCGCCCGGCATCGGGCTTCAACAACCCGAGCGCCAGCCGGAGGAGCGTCGATTTTCCCGTCCCCGATCCGCCCATGACGACCTTTGCTTCGCCTTGCCGAACCGTGAAGCTGACCCGATCGAGGATCACCCGATCGCCAAAGGCGAGCGAAACTTCCTGAAATTCAATGGCGTTGTGGAGATTCCCCATAGATCATCCGCATTGGCAAGGGGCTTCTTCCTCGATTAGAGGAGCAAGGAGAGAATCACCTTGGAGAGAAGAAAATCAGTGGCAATAACCAGGATGGAAGCGAGCACAACTGACTGCGTCGTCGAGAGCCCAACGCCAACCGTTCCCCCTGTCGTGCTGAGCCCTTTGTAGCAACCGATCATCGCGATGATGAAGCCAAAGACAGTCGGTTTGATCAGTCCCCCGATCAATTCGTTGAGGTCGACCGCCTCGCGCGCCGAGGCCAGATAGACAGAGGCTGGCTGATGAAGAAGAGTGACAGAGATGAAGAGACCCCCCATCATTCCGACAAAGTCACAAATGACTGTCAGAACGGGCGCCATGGTCACCAGCGCAATGATGCGGGGAGCGACCAGCTTCTTGATGGGATCCGTCCCGAGAGCGCGCATCGCATCGATCTGCTCGCTGACCAGCATCGACCCCAGCTCAGCAGCAATACCGGACCCAACCCTCCCCGCCAACATCAGGCAGGTCAGGACGGGCCCTAACTCCCGGATCAGGCTGGTCGCGACGAGCTGCCCAGTGACATTCTGGACCCCAAATTTCTGGAGGGTGTTGGCAGTATTCATCGCCAACACCATCCCGGTGAAGGTACCTGTCAGCAGAACGATCGCCAAGCTGCCAACTCCAAGAACATCCATCTGCCGAATGATCTCCCCAGCGTAACGGGGAGGCCTGGAGAGGCTTCGGACCGATCTCGCCACCAGCAGCGAGAGATTCTGCACCTCTTGAATCGCGTTGACCAGTACTTTCATCCGCTCCCAATCCGTCCTGCGTCTGTTCGTGTCTTTGCGTGAGAGGCGTCAGGATCGCTTTCGCCCCGACTGCCTCCCCTCCTCACCCGAGAAGAGATCGATCTGCACCCATTCGACACTCACCATTCCATCGACTGCGAGTAAGGGACGATCGGCTGGATCGCCTCCGCGGTCGTCAACGTCGTCTCCCTCTCGGCGATCCAACTCATCCGGCTCTTTGACATTCGACGATCCAAAAATCTGGAAGCGATCCAGAATTGATCCAGGGGCTCTTCGATCAGGAGAGCGGGAGAATGAGGAACCTGGGAAAGCCTCTGTCCATCTGTACCACGACCCGTACCACGACGGGGAGGCGGGTATACGACTGATACGCTCCCCACGCCAGACGACCTCTTGACGACCTGCGTGGGCAAGGAGGAGGTTCAAGCTTAGGACAGCGGCATGATGCGGTTTTTGGACCGCGAGGTCAAGTAGCCCTCCGGCAGTCGCCCCTGCCCCCTCAGTCTTTTTGCTCGTCACTCACGGCCCGACCTGCTGGAGTCGCGGAAGAGCCTGTTCTCCCAGTTCGAGTCCGAGGCGGGAGCGTGACCTGCTGCCGACGCAACCGCTGCAGCAGCTGCGCCGCATATTGGGCAGCGACATCGTTCTCCATCCAATACTGGTCGGCGGCTGCCATTCCATAGGCTGCAGCAATCACTTCTCCCCGGATCCGGCTGCGAATGTAGGGGAGGTGGGCCTCAAGCTCTGCCGGGGAGATGGCGATGGGCCGTCGTTCGCGGACAAACTGGCGAAACTGCCCGAGGACACGCTCCGAAAGCGGAAATTCTTGCCCCTGAAAGGAATGGTCAAACTCCGACCGCTTGACCCGGTAATGAGCAAACTCCGGAAAATACCCACTGGTCAACCTCCTGGCAAATTCAAAGCAGAGGTCACGCAGAGCCAGACTCTGTGTCTCTTTGGGAATGACCCAGTCTGGCTGAATGCCTCCGGGCGGTGCGGCGGCGGAGCCGCCAGCGCTCCAGGCATTGTTCTGCCGAGCTCCTGAAACGCGGGAGAGCGGCAATCGTAAGGAGAAGCGGGCCTTTGGCTGATCGATCCGCTCCTGCTCCCGCCCCCGCCCCAACCCCAATCCCAACCTAGGATGGGATCCCAGGCGGCCTCTCGTGTACTCCCGCTGGATCGACCGACCCGACGGGGTGTAGTACCGCGCGGTGGTGAGGGTCAACCCCGTTCCTCCGCGCAAGCGGAAGACATTCTGGACCAGCCCCTTGCCAAAGCTCTCCTCACCAATGATCTTGGCCCGGCCGTGGTCCTGCACGGCCCCGGCCCCCAACTCCGACGCAGCGGCCG
>JBMUAP010000146.1:0-7141 GCA_049454155.1 Blastocatellia bacterium | reverse complement strand
GATGAAGGAGTCCGGGATCACCCGGGCCGCGTTGAGCGTCAACCTGCGCGATCCGGAGTTCCAGCGCGATTTCCCACGGCTGGAAGCAGAGTTGCGTCAGCGGAAGGGGCTGGAGACGACCCTCATCTTTCTCGAGGCGAGCGATGTGGTTCTGCAGCGCCGCTACAGTGAGACGCGACGCCCGCATCCGCTCGGGGAGGGGCGAGTTCTCGAATCGATCCAGGAGGAACGGAGTCGGCTCGCTCCGGTTCGTTCCCTCGCTGACGTGGTTCTTGACACGACGGACCACACCGTTCACTCGCTGCGGGCGGCGCTGCGGGCCAGGTTCGCCCCGGAGAACCTCGCACTGCGGATGGAGATCACGCTCCTCAGCTTCGGCTTCAAGTATGGAATTCCGCTCGATGCCGATCTGCTCTTCGACGTTCGCTACCTGCCCAACCCCCATTTTGTCCCGGAGTTGCGGGCCTCGACGGGCAATGATCCCGCAGTCATCGAATTTCTGGAGCGGAGCGATGAGGTTCGCGAGACGATCGACCGCTTCAATGGCCTGCTCGATTATCTGATGCCCCTCTATCAGCGCGAGGGGAAGAGCTACGTCACCGTGGGGATCGGATGTACCGGCGGCAAGCATCGCTCGGTGGCCCTCGCCAACGCGATCGCCCGCCATCTCGAGCAGGGTGGGTTTCAAGCCCGCGCGGTTCATCGGGACGTCAATCGCTGAGCCCAGTCCTGGACGCTCGGCTGTCGATCGTGGGCTGTCAGGGATCGCGGCGTAAGCCGGTTCTGAGAGAGGAGGAGAGATGCCATTGGTGGGAGGCGTCGTCGTCACACACGGCAACCTGGCGGCGGAGTTGGTCAACGCGGCCGAGATGATCGTTCGCGAGGTGACCCATATCACCGCCGTCACCATCGGGTGGCATGACACCTTGGAGGAGGCGAGGGAGCAGATCAGCCAAGCGATCGAGCGGGTTGATCAGGGAGCAGGGGTTCTCGTCCTGACCGATATGTTTGGCGGGACACCCACCAACATCGCCTGTACCTTTCTGGGAACAGCCCCGATCGAGGTCGTCACCGGGGTCAATCTGCCGATGATCATCAAGCTGGCGGAACAGCAACCCGACGAGACGCTCGCGGTGATCGCCCGCCGGGTCCGTGATCAGGGCCAGAAGAATATCTACCTCGCCAGTGAGGTCCTGCTGCCTGGGAAGGCAACCTGAAGAGCCGTGAGTGGTCATGCAGCAGCGTACTCTGCTTATCCTCAATCGACTGGGACTGCACGCACGCGCCGCGGCGCGGCTGGTTCGGCTCTGTAATCAATACCGCTCGACAATCTGGTTGGCGCGGAGCGATCGACTCTCCCAGCCCGCCGACGCCAAGAGCATCTTTGGCGTCCTTCTCCTCGCCGCCGCGCCGGGAACCCAACTGGTGGTGATGGTCGATGGCGAAGACGAGATCGACGCGCTTGCGGCGATCAGCCAGTTGATCGAAGAGAAGTTTGGCGAAGAATAGGCGCTCCCCGGTCGGACTGGCTCAAGACCTGGGGAGCTTGGCAAAGATGGATCCCGGAAAGAAGTCCCGAAAGAAGTTATGGATGCGTGATCTGCGCCACAAACTGGGCGAGCACCGCTTCGAGGGGATTGGCGTCTGCCAGGGGGTCTCGATCGGCCGTGCGTTTCTGATCGACGATCCCCGCGGGCGGGTCATCCGGGCCTTCCTGCCTCACGAGCTGCTCGATGGCGAGATCGAGCGCTTTCATCAAGCGCTCCAGATCGCCCAGCAGCAGGTCGAGGGAGCCATCGAGCGGATGCGGGCCGCGCTGGGCGTCGACCGTGCCTATATCCTGGAAGCTCACCTTCTTCTGCTGCAGGATCAGGGAATTACGCGACAGATCGAGTCCTTCATCCGGGAGAACCACGCCAACGCTGAGTGGGCGGTCCGGGATGTGACGACGGAGCTGTTGACTCTCTATGCCCAGATCACGGACGACTATCTGCGCGAACGGGGCAGTGACATTGCCGATGTCGCGCAGCGCCTGATTCAGATTCTCTCCGGAACGAAGACCCACGATCTCAACCAGATCGCGGAGGGGGCGATTATCGTCGCCGACGATCTGCTTCCCTCGGTGGCCGCGGACCTCGACCCGCAGCGGGTGCTCGGATTCATCACCAATGCGGGGGGCTGGGCTTCGCACACGGCCATCATGGCGCGCAGCCTCAACCTGCCCGCCGTCGTCGGTCTTCGCCAAATTACCTCATTGGTCCGCTCCGGTGAGACGGTCATCATCGATGGCACCACTGGGACGGTGATTCTGCGGCCCTCTTCGGAGACCCTCCTCTTCTACTCCGAACAACGGGAGCGCCAGCAACAGCAACAGCAGTTCGACCTCGAGGAGCGCGAGCTTCCCGCCGTGACCCTCGATGGGGTGACCATCCGGCTGCGGGCCAATATCGAATTGGTCGAGGAGATTGAGCAATTTCGCCGTTACAACGCAGCGGGAGTCGGCCTCTACCGTTCCGAGTTTCTCTATTCCCAGGCGGTGCAGGGCCTGCCGACAGAGGAGGAGCAGTACGAGGCCTATCGCTTCCTCGCGGCAATGAGCGGGCGCGACGGTGCCGTGGTGCGTACCTTTGACCTGGGGGGAGACAAGTTGCATCTCGAAGGATATCAGCTGGAGCGGAATCCCGCGCTCGGTCTTCGCGCGATTCGGCTCTCCCTGGCGGCTCCGACGATCTTCCGGACTCAAATCCGTGCCATCCTCCGTGCAGCGGATCATACCGACGGGCACGCGCGATTGCGGATTCTTCTCCCGTTTGTCTCCAATCTCGATGAGGTGCGACAAGCCAAGCAGATCATCGCCGAAGTCGAGCGGGAACTGCGCGAGGAGGGGGTGGCCCACGCCGAGGATGTCGAGATTGGGGTCATGATCGAGGTTCCGGCGGCCGTGCTGATGGCGGACTCGCTCGCCCGGGAAGCTGACTTCTTCAGTCTGGGCACAAACGATCTGACCCAGGGGATGTTGGCGGTTGATCGGGGAAACGAGAACGTCAACGCCCTCTTCGATCCTCTCCATCCCGCCGTCTTGCGCGCGATCCAGACGGTCGCGGAGGCTGCGCAGCGGCTGCGAATTCCCATCAATGTCTGTGGCGAGATGGCTTCCAATCCGGCACAGGTCGTCGTTCTTCTGGGATTGGGGCTGACCGATCTGAGCATGACGCCGAGCGCCATCCCCGCCATCCGGCGGTTGGTGCGCTCGATCCGGCTCGAAGAGGCCCGCCGGATCGCGGGGGATCTGCTGACACTGACGACTCCACGGGAGGTGCACGCCTTTCTCCAGGCACACCTCCCAGACCTCGGCCCCCATTTCCTGGCGACGGCTCAATACCACCCAGGGGGCCACTGAGCCTCGGTCCAGCGCCTCAGAATCCGAGGTGAGGAAGCGCACGGATCGGGTGTCCGATCCGTTGGCTGGAGTGGACCTGCCAGCGACGATCGTCACGTTCCGGATGATCGGCTCGATAATGGCCCCCACGGCTCTCTTCCCGCCACTGTGCGGCGGTGGCGATGAGGTGCGCGAGGGTGACGAAGTGGCGGGTCCGGTTGTTCGGGGCCTCGTCGGAGAGGCTCGCGATCTCGGCAACCGCCTCGGTGAGGAGATCTCCTGTCCGAATCAACCCCACCTTGCTCCACATGATCTCCTGAACACGATGGCGGATCCGCGGATCGACGAGCCAGTCTCCGGGCGCCATATCGATTGGAAGGGACACCGTCTGTTCGTCACGGGGCAGGTGGGCTGCCTCTTCCCGGGCCACCTCTCCCGCCCGAGCCCCGAAGACGAGCCCTTCGAGCAGCGAGTTGCTGGCCAGCCGATTGGCCCCGTGCACGCCCGTGCAGGTCGCTTCTCCAGCGGCGTAGAGCCCGGGCAGGGTCGTCCTTCCGTGGACGTCGGTGCGGATTCCCCCCATCAGGTAGTGGGCGGCCGGGCTGACCGGGATTGGGACCCGTGTCATATCGAGTCCGTAGCGCAGGCACGTCAGATGGATCTTTGGGAAGCGGCCTCGAACGAAGTCTGCATCGAGGTGCGTCAGGTCCAGGTAGACCCACTGCCGACCCGTGCGCTGCATCTCCGCCCAGATCGACCGCGAGACGACGTCGCGGGGTGCCAGTTCCAGCCGGGGATCGTAGCGCTCCATCAATCGCTCTCCGTCCTCGTTGCGCAACAGGCCTCCCTCCCCACGCAGTGCTTCGGAGAGGAGGAAGCGGGGGGCCCCCGGGGCGGCGAGCGCCGTCGGGTGGAATTGCACGAACTCGAGATCGCTCACCTCCGCGCCGGCGGCATAGGCCATGGCGATTCCATCTCCCGTGGCAATCTCTGGATTGGTCGTCTGGGAGTAGATCTGCCCGGCGCCCCCCGTTGCCAGAACCACCGCGCGGGCCCGCATCTCGCGCAGGAGGTGCTCCTGGGGATCGATCAACTGGACTCCCGCGCACCGCCCGTCTGTCACCAGCAATCCGAGCGTAGCTCCGTGCGGGACGAAGGTGATCGCGTCGGAGGTTCTTGCCTGGGCGAGAAGGGCACGAACGATCTCGCTTCCGGTCGAGTCCCCGCGTGCGTGGAGGATCCGTCGTCGAGAATGGGCTGCCTCCTGAGTGAAGGCGAGCACGCCATCTTCGCGATCGAACTGGGCCCCCCACTCGATCAGCTGGCGGATATACCGAGGCCCCTCTTCGACCAGGACTCGAACCGCCCGCTCCTCGCAGAGCCCAGCTCCGGCTCCGAGCGTGTCCTCGATATGGAGATCGATCTCGTCGTCATCCGAGAGGGCGACGGCGACCCCTCCCTGGGCATACTCCGTGTTCGATTCATCGAGACGGTCCTTCGTCAGGACCGTCACCTGCCCGGCCTCGGCCAAGGCGATCGCCGCCCGCAATCCCGCTACCCCGCTCCCGATGACCAGGTAGTCGGTGCACGACCCAAGCTCATTCCTGCTTGGCTTACTCATTCTCTCGCACCTCCCGGAGCGGCGGCTCCCGCTCCGGCCTCCTGCCGTGCGGCGAGCTGGCCACACGCCGCCGAGATCTCTTGTCCCCGCGGGCGCCGCAGAAAAGCGGGCAGTCCGCTCTCGACGAGGATCTCCTGAAACACCAAGGTCCGCTCCATCGATGAAGCCCGGTAGGGCAGCTCGGGAGCCGGGTTGTGGGGGATCAGGTTGACCTTCGCCCGAATTCCCTGGAGAAGCCCGACCAGTCGCTTCGCGTCTCCGTCGCTGTCGTTGACCCCTTCGAGCAGCACATACTCGAAGGTCAGTCGTTCCCTGTCCTGCAAGGGGTAGTCCCGACACGCCTGAAGCAACATCGCCAGCGGGTACTTCCGGTTGATCGGCATCAGCGCCCCGCGCTGCTCATCGGTCGTGCCTGAGAGCGAGATCGCCAGTCTTGGCCGAATCGGCTCCTGAGCAAAATCGTAGATCCGCGGCACGATTCCCGAGGTCGAGACGGTCACTCGCTTTGGGCTGATCGCCAACCCCTGCGGGTCGGCCAGCAGGCGAATGGCCTTGAGCACCTCGTCGTAGTTGAGGAAGCTCTCGCCCATGCCCATGAAGACGAGGTTGGTCCCGTGAGGCAGGGGCTCGCCGCTTCCATAGACTTCGTTGAGCACCAGGGTTACCTGGGAGAGGATCTCTCCGGCGGTCATATTGCGCCGGATGCCGAGCTGGGCAGTCATGCAGAAGGTGCAGCCGACGGCACAGCCGACTTGGCAGCTGAGACAGATCGTGTCCCGTCGCTCCTCTGGCATAAAGACGGCCTCGGCCTCGCGTCCATCCCCAAGGCGCAGCAGGTAGCGGCGAGTGCCATCTGCGGCATGGAACGAACGAGCAATCGTCGTTTCACAGATGACCGCTTGCTGGGTGAGCCGTTCGCGCAGCGGCCGGGCAAACTCTGTCACCAGCCCAAGGTCGACGACACGACGATCGTAGATGGCCCGGTAGAGTTGGCGCCCCCGGTAGGGTGCTTCTCCCAGGCTCTCCATCCATTCCACCAGTTCGGACTGGGTCTTACCTAGCAACATCATCATGGTTCGTTATGATAGCCCAACAGGGGAGTTGACGGAAAACCGCGAAGCCAGGGGACAATGCTTCACCGATGGTCCGGTCATTCGTCTTGGGCAGGCGTTCGACGGCTCTTCTTGCGCTCTCCCTGGATCGTCTTGGCCAGTCGTCGTCGCGCTTTTGACGCTCCTGTGGGGCGCGTCGGCCGGCGGGGCTTGTGGACCTGCTGGCGTGCTTCGAGTTTGCGCGCCAAGCGTTCGAAGGCGACCTCGCGATTGGCCGACTGGGACCGCCGTTCGGTGGCCGTGACGACCAGCCCCGTCGGTCGATGGGTCAGGCGCACTCCCGTCTCGACCCGGTTCCGGTGTTGTCCCCCCGGACCGCCGGCCACGAAGAATGTCAACTCGCACACCTGCTCGAGTGATTCCCGATCGGTTGGCCAGATCTTCTCTCCCTCTTCCGTCGGTGTCATGGTGTCCCCTCGTCTTCCTCTCCAGTGGGAATCGGTTGGTCGCGCAGGTCGCGCCAGTGTTCCCATCCTACCAGGAGAAGGGCTGCCATCGGGATCGAGAGGAAGATTCCGATGGCTCCTCCCAGCTCTGCCCCACAGACGATCGCGAGGATGACCAGCAAGGGGTGCATCTTCAGCCCTTCGCTGACCAGCCGGGGATAGATCAGGTAGTCGTGGACTACCCGAAAGAGCAACAGAAATCCCGCGACCAACGCGGCGAGTTCCCACGAACTGAAGCTCGCCGCGGTGACCGCGAGGCCAAGCAGCAGGGCTGGCCCGAGCACGGGGACCCACTCAAAGAGACCCGCGAGAATTCCCAAGAGGAGAGGATAGGAGAGCCCAAGCAGCCAGAAGCCAACCCCAGAGATCGTTCCCACCAGCAGGGAGGCGAGCACCTGCGCCCGCACGTATGAGGCCAGCGTCCGGCTGATGTCCTCGAAGAACAGGCCCAACCGATGTCGTCGGTCTGCCTCTGGAAACGACGCCAGGACCAATTGCTGGAGCCGTTTCCCATCCCGCAGCAGGAAGTAGCCCATGACCGGGATCAGCACCAACCAGGGCAGGTAGAGAGTCAGCTCCAATG
>JBMUAP010000145.1:0-7159 GCA_049454155.1 Blastocatellia bacterium | reverse complement strand
CTCTATTTCGGCAACTGGGATCCGGCCATTCGGATAGAGGAAGTGGGGGGACGCGGTGATGCCAGCCGAGAAGCAGATCATCGTCGGAGGCCAGGCAGTCATCGAAGGAGTCATGATGCGGACCCCGAACGCCTATGCCGTCGCGGTGCGCCGCTTGGAGGGCACGATCGAGACCCGCGCCGAGCAGCTGCGCCCCCCAGGGGCACGCCACCCCTGGCTGCGATGGCCGATCGTCCGGGGAAGCGTCGTCCTGGTGCAGTCGATGTCGATTGGGGTTCGGGCGCTCAACTTCTCGGCGAGTGTCGCCGTCGCGGAAGAAGAGGCGCAAGAGAAGAAGGCGCGCGGAGAGGAGAGGGCCGAGGTCGAGACCAATTCGACCTCGGGATCGATCGTCGTGGCATTTGCCGTCAATCTGCTGCTCTTCTTCGTCCTGCCGTTGCTGGTGACCAACCTGCTCTTCACGCTCTGGGCAGGGCTGCCGCCTCTTCCGAAGATGGGCGATGGGTGGGGGGCTCTCTGGGCCTGGAGTCAGGTGCTCTTCCGTTCGGTGAGCCCTTCGCCGGCCTTTCACTTGGTGGAAGGGATGCTCCGAATGGGGCTCTTTCTGGGGATGGTCTGGAGTTTCTCCCGGCTGGAAGAGATCCAGCGAATTTTTGAGTATCACGGGGCCGAGCACAAGACTATCGCCGCCTGGGAAGCAGGAGAGGACGTCACCGTCGCGAGTGCCCAGGCCAGACCCCGACAACATCCGCGGTGTGGCACCAGTTTTTTGATGGTGGTGATGTTCGTCTCGCTCGCCGTCTTCTCCTGGATCCGTTTTGACGGATGGTGGATCAACCTGGCCGCGAGACTGGCCCTCCTTCCCCTGATTGCCGGTCTCTCCTACGAGGTGATCAAGGCCGCCGCCGCCCGGGAGAGTGGGCGGTTCTTTCAGTGGATGACCAAACCGGGGGTTTGGCTGCAGCAGCTGACGACACGCGAGCCGTCGAGCGAGCAGTTGGAAGTGGCGATCCGGGCCCTTCAGGCATCGCTTGCCCTTGAACCTGCGGCCCGTGAACTGGCGGTGCCCCCCTGCCCTACCGCCCCCTCTCCGTGACCGACCTGCTCACGACGGAGGGGGAGAGAAAGTTGATCTGCGATGTTCGATAAACTTGCTGCCATCGAGACCACCTACGAAGAGCTGACGCGTCAGATGATGGATCCGGAAGTGATCAGCGATCAGCCGCGCTACACCCGCGTTGCGCGTCAACATCGCGAGATCGAGGGGATCGTCGAGAAGTACCGCGAGATGAAGAAGCTGGTGCGGGACATCGACGGGGCCCGGGAACTGATCCGTGAGAGCGCCGAGGAGGAGATGCGCGAGTTGGCGGCAGCGGAACTTCCGGAGTTGGAAGAACATCTCAGCCAAGTCGAGGAAGAGATCAAGATTCTGCTCCTGCCCAAAGACCCGAATGACGAGAAGAACGTCATTCTCGAAGTGCGGGCGGGAACGGGGGGAGAGGAGGCCTGCCTCTTCGCCGCCGAGGTCCTGCGAATGTACGCGCGCTACGCGGAGAAGCAGGGGTGGCGATTTCAGGTGGCGGACGTCTCCGAAACAGGGCTCGGCGGCATTCAGAAAGCGGAAGCGATCATCGAAGGGGACCGGGTCTACTCCAAACTCAAGTATGAATCAGGGGTCCACCGGGTCCAACGGGTCCCCCAGACCGAGGCCAGTGGCCGGATTCATACTTCGGCGATCACCGTCGCCGTTCTCCCCGAAGCGGAGGAGGTCGACATTCGCATCGATGCCAAGGATCTGCGGGTCGATACCTTCTGCTCCTCCGGGCCCGGCGGCCAGTCGGTCAACACGACCTACTCCGCGGTGCGACTGACCCACCTCCCGTCCGGACTCGTCGTCTCGATGCAGGACGAAAAATCGCAGATCAAGAACCGGGAAAAGGCCATGCGCATTCTCCGCTCCCGCCTTCTCGAATTGGAGCAGCAGAAACAGCAGGAGGCCATCTCTGCCGAGCGTCGCTCACAAGTCGGCACTGGGGATCGATCCGAGAAGATTCGCACGTATAACTTCAAAGAGAATCGCGTCACCGATCACCGCATCGGCCTGACTCTTCACCAACTCGACCTGATCATGGAGGGGGGGATCGACGAGCTGATCGAGGCGGTCGTCACCCACTACCAGACGGAGAAGCTGAAACAGGAGACGGAACGCCAAGTGGCCATCGCCTAGGAAGAGGCGGGCAGGAGAGGCAGGCCCCATGCCGACCTATGCGGAGACCTTGCGGGAGGCCGCGCAGCGGCTGCGGATGGCAGCGGTGCCCAACGACCTGCTCGATGCCCAGTCCCTGCTGGCCCTTGCCCTGGGCCAAGACCGGACCTACCTGATTGTGCACTACCACGACGAGGTGCCCCGGGAGGTCCTCCCTGCATTCTGGCGCTTCCTCGAACGACGTTGCGCGGGCGAGCCCCTGCAGTACATCACTGGGCGACAAGCCTTCTTTGGGCTCGACTTTGAAGTGACGCCGGCGGTTCTGATCCCCCGACCGGAGACCGAGCTGATCGTCGAGGAGATCCTTCGCTTGGCCGGCACCGAGCACTCGGGATGGCTGGGAGAGGACCTCTCGCCACTGGTGATCGACGTGGGGACAGGCTCGGGGTGCCTTGCCATCGCGATCGCCCGCGAGCTGCCACAGGCGCGAGTCTTGGCCGTGGACCGCTCCTTCGCGGCGCTCGAGGTTGCTGTCCGCAATGGGTGTCGCCACCAAGTGGCAGACCGCGTGCAGTGGATCGTCGGCGACCTGTTGGAGCCGCTCGAGGAGCGCCCGTTGGCTTGGGCGATCGTCTCGAATCCTCCCTATCTTGCCATCGAAGAGATCGCCGGGCTGGCGCGCGAGGTGCGGGAGTGGGAGCCGCGGATGGCGCTGACGGATGGAGGAGATGGACTGGACTTTCACCGTCGGCTACTTCGAGAAGCGCCCAGCCGATTGGCCGCGGGTGGGTATCTGCTGATCGAACTGGGCTACCAACAGAGTGCCGCCGTTCTCGAAATGATCGATCCACAGATCTGGGAAGCGCCTCGCGTACTCCCAGACCTGCAGGGAATTGCGCGAACCCTCGTGCTGCAACGCCACCGTGGCCCAAAGGACACCCCCTGAGATGGCACGTCGACCCAGGACTCCCACCTCGCCGATCAATGATTTGGACCTGCGCCAGTGGCGGGATTACCCGGAGATTCTCACCGATTCGCTCTGGACCTTTCCGGAGAGGGATCGTTCCGGCGCTCACTTGGCGGACTACCACGGGAACTTCATACCACAGATCCCGCATCAGGCGCTGCTTCGCTACTCCAAGAACGGGGATGTCGTGCTCGACCCGTTTCTCGGATCGGGCACGACCCTCATCGAGTGCCGTCGTCTGGGAAGGCACGGGATCGGGATCGAACTCAATCGCGAGGTTGCCCGAGCCGCCCGCCAACGTATCGCCGAGGAGCCCAGCCCTGATTCGGTCTCGACGAGCGTTCTCGTCGGTGACAGCAGCGACCTCGAACGAACAAGTCGAAAGATCGAACGGCAACTTCACCGGCTCGGCCGCACCGAGGTGCAGCTCGCGCTGCTCCATCCTCCTTACCACTCGATCATCCGCTTTTCCGACCATCCGGCAGATCTTTCGACCTGCGCCGATCCTCAGGCGTTTCTCGAACGCTTTGGCCGGGTCGTCGATCTGACCAGCCGTTTCCTGGCCCCCAACCGCTATCTGGTCCTCGTCATCGGGGACTACTATGAGAAGGGAACCTGGACCCCGCTCGGGTTTCAATGCATGCAGGCGGTCTTGGAGCGTGGATATCGTCTCAAAAGCATCGTCGTCAAGGATATGCACGGAAACCGTGCGAAGCGCAACTTGACCAATATTTGGCGTTACCGCGCGCTCGCCGGTGGGTTCTACATCTTCAAGCACGAATACGTCTTCTTCTTCCAACGGGCCTGACGCCTGCCCAGGACGCCTCTAGCGTTGTGGAGGAGGACTGTCGGGCGGATCGTCGACAATCCGGATGTCGGTCTCGAATTTCCGATAGAACTTGAAGTAGAGCAGGTTGCGAAAGTACCTTCGCTGACGACGATCGGCAATGATGAACTCGGCGCGGATCGGGAGGAGGAAGTCGACTTCGAGGCCGCGCAGCTTGATCGTGTCGTAATCGACCGAGCTCTCGGAGTTGGTGACAGGGTATCCGGCGGGGAGCTGATCGACGGCTTGGTCGATGCGCAAGACTTGGCGGGTCTCCTCATCGATCCAGATGGTTCCACTGTACCCGACAATGATGGTGCGGGCTCCCTCGGCGGTGACACTCAGCTTGGAAAACTCCTGGTCGACGGTAAAGTCGTAGAGTGCCGTGGCCCGGTTCCCGAGGCGATCCTTCCCGGCCGGCTTGAAGCGGGTACGTGTCTCCGGATCGAAGAGCGAGGCGAGGCCCGAGGCGAAGTCCCCGGTGGAGTAGGCGCCTCCGGTCTGTTCGAGAGGACGCGTCACGGGACGTCCGACGGCATTGATCGGCTTGTAACTCTCGCGGCGGCGGTTGTAGGTCAGTTCATAGGTGAGGACATCCGCCTTGTCCCAGGCGCCACGGGCCTCGAAGTCATAGTAGCGCTCGACCACTTGTTGACAGATGAAGTCGGGCAGTTCGTCGAGATAGTCGCGGACGGCGGTCCGGGTCTCCTCCAGAAAGCGGTCGACGGGAGGAGGTCCGATCGGGACGACCTTGCCGCCGGCGTTGACCAGCTCTTCGCCCTGGCGACGCAGGGTGTTGAGGAGGTGTTGATGGGCGCCATTGGCCCGCAATCGCTTGATCGCCTCGGGATTGGGATCGAAGGCAATCCCGATCCGGCTGAGATGTGCCGCGAGATCCGCCTCGGTCAGATTGCGACCGACGGAGCGACGGAGGAGGGTAATCAGCTCGGGGAGTGTCACCGGATGGTCGGGCAGCGAGGGCAGCTGAAGGCCTTGTCCGGAGGCGGCCCCCATTGTCCCGAGAGGCAGCAGCTGACCGAGAACCAACGTCGCGAGCAGCAAGGTTCGGATCAAGGGACGGCTTGGCTTCCTGTTGATCATTGGGGTCATAATTGGACTCCTTCATCGATTCCCGGACGTGCCTGAGCAGTTGTCCCGTCCATGGTCAGCGAGTTTGTCCGGCTTCCCGGACGGGAGGTATCATTGTTTCCTATCGTTGCGGTCTTTTCAACCGCAGGGCCCTCTGTGGCTGAACCGGTCGAGTCCCGCGAAGTTCGGGTCTCCATTGGCCCGCACTTGGAGAGTCCATTGAGTAATGCGTCGTGAGGCCCCACTGACGACGCGGAGGGAAGGAGCGTCATGGGCAAGTGGAAGTGGATCGAGCTGATGACGGGCAGGTGGACGTGGGTCATGCTCCTCTGCCTGCTTCTCCTGGAAGAGGGGAACGGAAAGCGGGCGCTGGTTCACGCCACCGCGCAGGACCGTGCCACTCAGGAGCCGGCTCGCCGCACAGACGGGGAGGGAGCCAACTTGGCCCCGCCCAAAGAGGCCGTCGGCAACCGCGTCGCGCTCCCGGCTGGGATCGATACCATCACCAATCACGCCGGGTGGACTTGGCACGTCACCGGTCCTTTCGGGGGAGACGTCACGACTCTGGCGATCGACCCGCGGAATCCAGAACGGATGTTGGCTGGAACGGCTGATGGAGTCCTCTTCCAATCGATCGATGGAGGCGAGACTTGGCGCAGTCTCCAACCAGGGATCGAGTCTCCCGGCGGAACCATCACCGTCATCCACTTCGATCGAACACATAATGGAAGGATCTACGCCGGCGTCAATCCGGTTGTCTCGACGCGAGACCGGATGACCCGTGCCCCCATCGGCGGCGTCTTCATCAGCGAGGATGACGGGCAGAACTGGCGCACGGTGGAGGCGCTGCAGGGCTATGCGATCCGAGATCTGGCCCAATCGGCCAGCCACCCATCGACCCTCGTCGCCGCCGCCTTCCACGGACTCTTTCGCTCCCGTAACCGTGGGGAGGAATGGGAGCGTGTCACGCCAGAGGCACACCGTGACCTTCGTGCGGGGATCCACTCCACCGCCATCGACCCGCGAGACCCCAATACACTCTACGTTGGCACCCATCATCTTCCCTGGAAGACCACAGATGGGGGTTCGACCTGGTCCCTGGCTGGCTCAGCCGAGAGAGGGATGATCGATGATTCCGACATCTTCTCGATCCACCTCGACGAGACGACACCGGAGACCGTCCTCATGAGCGCCTGCAGCGGCATCTACCGCTCTCTGGATGGCAGTCGGCGTTGGACGAAGTTTCAGGGGATCCCTTTTTCGAGCCGACGGACCCATCACATCTTCGCCCACCCCACCCGACCCGAACAGCTCTTTGCCGCGACGACCGAGGGGCTCTGGGTCTCGCTGGCAGGTGGTGCGACGGAGAGTTGGAGGCGCGTCACTTCGGCGCGGCTGATCGTCAATCGGGTCGCCATCCATCCCGCGCGGCCTGATTGGGTCTTCCTGGCGACAGAGGACCAGGGAATTCTGCGGAGTACTGACGGGGGGCAGACCTTTACGCCAAGCCGCAATGGCTTTATCCATCGGCAGGTCAGCGCCCTCGTCGCCGACCGTCAGGTGCGGGGCCGCGTCTATGCGGGAGTCCTCTTCGATCAGGGGGAGAGCGGCTTCTTCCTCAGCATCGATGGTGGGCTTCGTTGGGAGCGCTCGATGGCCGGAATGGATGCCGAGGATGTCTACTCGATCTACCAATCCTCAGAGGTGGTCCAGCGACTCTACGTGGGGACCAATCGGGGCCTCTTCCGCTCGGACGATCGCGGGCGCAACTGGCGGCGCGTCGAGCGCGCTCCGTCGGTGTCGAGTCCGCAGACACCCACTGCGCGTCCCGTTGTTCGCGCCACTGCCCCACGCGCGGGGAGCAGAGCGGGAAAGGCCAAGCGAACCGCGGGCCCACCCACGCGTCCGCTCCGGATCGATCTGCAACACCAGGTCTACTCGATTGTCCCACTGACGCCGGCCCCCGATCTACAAGCAGAGCAAGCCGGGGGTGCCCCCCGCGAACCCATCTCACGGACGTGGCTGCTCGCCTCCACCTGGGAGGGGCTTTTCCTTACGGATCGGGAGAGCC
>JBMUAP010000144.1:0-7178 GCA_049454155.1 Blastocatellia bacterium | reverse complement strand
CTTCGATCGCCAGCCAGAGGATCGCCATCGAGAGCAGACACCCGTAGAGGGCGGCATAGGCATAGGGCGAGATCATCGTTCCTGTCGGCTTGAAGACGCAGAGCAGCAGGACGACCGCCGCGGCCAGGGCGGCTTCGCGCCGGCCCATCAAACTCCGCGCCATCCGCCAAGCCAACCCCACCACCAAGAGGGAGGCGAGCCCCCCCGCGAGTTGGGGGACGAGCAACGTTTCGCCGCACCATCGGTAGAGAAGGGCCTGGAAGTAGGGGGTCAGCGGCGGATAGAGATAGTGAATATCCCGATAGAGCATTTCGCCCTCGAGCAGTCGCCGTGGAAGGTCGAGTTCGCGACCGCTATCGGCAATCGGCGTCATCCAACGACGCCAAGAGACCGCCATCATTCCGAGCCCAAGGAGGATGACCAGGGCCTCCCATCCCCATTCCGGAACTGAAAGGGCGGCTCCCCGTTTGCGGCCACTCGCCGGGTGCGTTACCATCAGCTCTTTGTTGGGGAGCCGTCGGGGATCCCCCGCATCCTGCTCCGTAGAAGAGGAAGATTCATTCATCTGATCTGGTTCCTATGATACCGCTCTCGCTGAAACGACTATTGATTGCCAGTGATCACGCTGGTTACCAGAGCAAAGAAGCGATCAAAGCGCTTCTCAGCCGTCTCGGCGTCGTCGTCGAGGATCTGGGCCCTGCCAGTGAAGACTCGGTCGACTACCCAGACTTTGCCGAACAAGTGGCCCGGGCCGTCGCCCGTGGAGAGGCCGACGCTGGCATTCTGGTCTGCGGCAGCGGGATCGGCATGCAGATCGCCGCCAACAAGATCCCAGGCATTCGTGCTGCCCTCGCCTGGAATGAAGAGACCGCTCGCCTCTCCCGACAACACAACAATGCCAACATCCTCGCGATCGGGGGACGAACCACCCCGGCCGAAACCATTGAGTCCATCGTGCGGGCTTTTCTGACCACGGCGTTCGACGGAGGCCGTCACCAGCGAAGGCTCGACAAGATTGCGCAGCTTGAGTCCCTCCCTCATCACGAGCCGGACTAAGCCCATTTCAGATATCCGTTCTTCATCATCCGATCCTCTCTTCTTCTCCCCTCTCCCTTGACCAGAACAAGGGGAGAACCGAACGCAAGGAACTGCCTATGAACAATCCACGCACGCGCTCCCTCCAGGAAGTCGATCCCCTCATCCACGAAGCCATTCGACAAGAGGCGCACCGCCAACACGAAGGGCTCGAGCTGATCGCGTCAGAGAACTTCGTCTCCGAGGCCGTCCTTGAAGCCGCTGGGTCCGTCCTGACCAACAAGTATGCCGAGGGCTACCCGGGTCGCCGCTACTATGGGGGATGTGAATTTACAGATGTCGTCGAACGGACTGCCATCGCGCGAGCCCGTGAACTCTTTGGGGCCGAGCACGCCAACGTCCAGCCCCACTCCGGAAGCCAAGCCAATATGGCCGTCTTTCTGACAGCCTGTCAACACGGTGATACGATTCTCGGAATGGACCTCTCCCACGGCGGCCATTTGACCCACGGGCATCCGCTCAACTTCTCCGGCAAGAGCTACCAGGTCGTCTCGTATGGCGTACGCCGGGAGGACGAGACGCTCGACTACGAGCAGATGGAGCGACTGGCCCACGAACACCGGCCTCGACTGATCATTTGTGGCGCCTCCGCCTACTCCCGGACCATCGATTTTGCGAGAATCTCGGCCATTGCCCAATCGGTCGGCGCCCTCCTGCTGGCCGATATCGCCCACATTGCAGGGCTGGTGGCGACGGGCCTGCATCCCTCCCCCGTCCCCCACTGCGATTTCGTCACGACGACCACCCACAAGACCCTGCGGGGGCCCCGCTCGGGCCTCATCCTCTGCAAAGAGGCCCATGCCAAGGAGATCGATCGCAACCTCTTTCCAGGAGTTCAGGGAGGCCCTCTCGTCCACATCATCGCCGCCAAGGCCGTCGCCTTCCTCGAAGCCCTTCAACCAGACTTCCGTCTCTATCAGGAACAGGTGATCCAGAACGCCCGGGCGCTGGCTCAAGGGATGAAGGACGCGGGCCACCGGATCGTCTCTGGAGGGACCGACAACCACCTCTTCCTTGTCGACGTCTACACGCGCGGCCTGACCGGACGGGATGCCGAAAAAGCTCTCGAGACGGCCCACATCACCGTCAACAAGAACACCATTCCCTACGATACCAACCCACCGATGAAGGCGAGCGGTATCCGCCTCGGCACACCAGCCTTGACGACCCGGGGAATGAAAGAGGCCGAGATGCAGGTCGTGGCCCGCATCATCGATCGGGTACTCCAGGCTCCGGAAGACCAGACAGTTCTTCAACAAGCCATCGAGGAGGTGCGTGCCTTGACGGCCCGCTTCCCTCTCTACCCCAATCGCTGGAAGTAACTGGACTCACCTTGTCGGGGGGATCCATCGGTGAAGGCCGATCACCCATCAAGCAGGTGGGCAATGCGACCGGGGTGGTCGAGCAGATCCTCCCCCGCGGAGAGCGTGTACCCCCTCGCCTGACGGACCAGTTCGGTCAGCAGCGACCACTGCCGTTGGGGATGGGGCGGGCAGAGCGGGAAGTAGACACTCTCCTGTGCCAGGGTCAGCAAAACGCGGCTGGGTTCGATCGAGGCCAGTACGCTCTGCCGCATCCCAGAGATCCGCGGCAACAGGATCGCGTCGATCCCGCTCCACCCACTCTGCGCAAGTTCTGCCGTGCCAAAGTGGGAGAGCCCGTCGACCAGGATCCGCTCGAGCGACACCGGCCCTTGACGGACCTCCGCGAGCATTGGCCAGCGCTCCCAGAGCTGCCGATCGAGATGAAAGGGTTTTCGGAGCGCTTCGAGGTAAGGTGCCCCACGGTGTGCGGAAAGGAAGAGCCCATCATCGGCAATGGGCTGCCATCCGGAGAGCCCCAGGGCGGTCGTCAAGGTCGATTTGCCGGCTCGTGGTGGCCCACAGATCAGCCAGCGCTCCCCCTTGGGTGACTCAACCGCCGCCGCATGCAGATGATAGCGTCCCTTCTGTCGCAGGAGCAGCAGCAAAGGCAGGAGGGTTGTCGTATTGGCGAGTATGTGGGGGAGTGCCAATGCTGCCGGGGCAATCCATCCCGTCATCTTCCCGGCTGCCCCGTCCACCCGGAAGACGGCTCCCTCGCTCAGAAAGACCCATTCCTCATTCGTCGTTGAAGAACCTTGCCAGAGAGAGAGGATCCCCGTCTGCGCGATCTGGCGTGCCCCTCCGGGCAAGAGGTCAGCCAGTTCGGGAAGTCGATCGACCCGCAACAGGTCGATCTGTCCAGCACCTGAACCAGGGGACTCCCCTTCCCCCCCGCCGAGCCTCCATCCTTGCGCCTCCTCGTCGACCCACCGGGGCTGCGCCTCGTCCTCTTGTCTCAGTTGAGGGGCATAAGCCGCGAAGTACCCGGCGAAGAGGTCTTGCAGTCTCCTCGATGGGGTGCGAATCTCCAGCGGCACGCCCGCCAGCCTGAACGTCAGCGCCCGCATCATCGCGCTGGACCACTCCTTTTCTTCCAATCGGCCCCACTTCTCCGCTATCCCCCCACCGAACTGATTGCCGCGGTCGCAATCGTCGAGGATCCGGAGAGTGTCACCCGGGAGAGAGAACTCGCCAACTTCAATTGGGGGGAAACATAGGGGCGATCTCCCGCTCCCGGGAAGGCGACCACTTCCTCTGGGTGGCTCTCCTCGCCGAGGCGAAGAAGCCCATTCTGCTCGAGCTCACCCAGAAACCGGGCGACCTCCTGCTCAATCCTTCCTGCATCTCCCTCTGGCCAGCTGAAGGCAGAGCGGAGGTTGGAGACCACCTGCCCCAACGTCGCCGCTTCCCCTCCTCGCATCCATCGCCAGATCTCGATCGCTGTTCCATTGAGGGTGTAGTAATGGAGATTGTCCAGATCGAGCAGTACGGCTTCCCGGTTCTCGACCAACTCGGTAAACGAGGTCTCTTGTTTGATCTGGAACCGTGTCTGGCTCGGGTAGGACCCTGGCATCGTTTCCCTCCTCTTCATTTGATCGTCTCAAACCTTTTTCTCGGGCTCTGACGCCAAGGATCTGGCTCTTCTCCCGCCTTCGGCACAGCCTCCATCCCTCTTCACCGAACGGCACGTCCAGGGAGAGCTGGCCATGGCGCAAGAAAGACTGGGTTGTCATCAAATCCCGGACTGACCGTCAACCGCTGCGTCACTCCCGTCGCCAGCGTGAGCAGGTAGAGCTCGGCATCTCCATCGCGTGTCGAACTGAAGAGAATTCGATCCCCGGTCATCGAGAACGAGGCGTTCCGGTCTTCTTCCTCGGTGACAATTCGTGTGGAACCAGAGGCCGGATCGACCAAGGCGATTCCCGTCCGCCCCGATGGCGTCGCTCCCGTCGTCACCACGAGCTGGCGGGAGTCCGCTCGCCAAGCCACTCCCCCCAAGGCAGCCAGCCCGTTCGTCACTTGGCGCACCTGTCGCGTGGCCCGGTCATAGATCCAAAGCTCAGGAGCCCCACTTCGATCTGAAACAAAGGCGACCTCCTTCCCATCCGGAGAGATCGCCGGTGCAAAATCCCGATACTCCGCGACTGTCGGGACGAGGAGGTGGCGCGCGCCTCCCTCTCCACTGCCCAGCGCTTCAATCCCCAGCCCCGAAGAGAACGCAATCCACTGCCCATCGGCGGTCACACTCGGCGCGAACTCATCCATGACATTGATGGTCAAGCGGGTGAGCCCGACCAGCGTCGGGCGGCGCGTGCGGAGTTGCGCCCCCCAACGCGCCTCATACAGCTCAAACCCGGCCCCTTGCTGCGCCGCATAGACGAGACTCCGCGCCCCTTGTGATACTGCGGGGGTGTGGTGCGCCCGGCCTGTCTGTGTCAACTGGGTCACTTGCCGCGTCTCCAGCTCGAGCAGGTAGAGTTCCGCCGCTCCTGTCCGGCGCGACACGAAGATAGCATAGCCACTGTCCTCGGACCGACTAGAGGCGGCCCCCCCGCCTGGCTGGGCATATCCGCTGGCCAACAATCCGACTCCCCACAGCAGAGAGAGGATCACCCGGCATCCCACTCTCATCTGTTTTCCAGCCTTTCTGGTCGATTCATTCACCTGATGATCGCTCTTGCTCATCTCCACCTCTCTCTCGATCTCTCGCCCCATTTTCCCCGCCAGAACTCGTCGCGTATCCACCTTCAACGGATGCGCCGTATCGCGTTGTTTCGTGAATCGGTAAAGATCAGCTCTCCATTCAACCCTCGGATAATGTTGATCGTTGTTCGTACGAAGAGTTGCTCTCCAATCGTCGCAATGTTGACCGGCTGTGGCTGAACGCTGATCCGCGCTGCCGTGATCGGTCCCCCATCCCCGCGATAGCCCGCCACAGTCCCGCCCAAGAAGACCGTAGCGGTTCCGACCCGGGTCGTCTCATTGACCGGCATCCGGAGAATCTGATGCGACGAGGTCGCGGAAGGACCACTGGGGTCCCCAGCGTTGACAATATAGTAGGCTCCATCCGCTCCTTCGACGATGTCGCGCGGGCGATTGAGGATCCCTCCCGACAACAGGACATCGAATCCATTGGCTGTCCCCCCAGTTCCTGGGCTCTTCTCTCGCAGAATGCGTCGCCCCCCTGGATCGACGACGAGCAGCCGTCCCGCTGAATCGAACGCGAGCCCGGTAATCTCGTAGGGAGTCGTCGAGGTAGGAAGAATGAGCGAGGAGGTAATGCCACTCGTTCGATTGATCACGCGGACCCGTCTGTGGCCTGCGTCAGCCACGTAGATGTTGCGGTTGGTTGGATGGATCGCGATGTCTGTCGGTGCAAGATATTTGACAAACTCTCCCCTGATCCCATCCACGACGGTGCTAGAACTATCGGTGCTTCCTCCCGAAACCGTAATGACTTGCCCCGGTTCCACCGTGACAACGGAGTTATCGCCGACACTCGGCATCAGCACGTCTTGATTGGTGGTATTGATATAGCGGATCAAGCCCGTTCTTCTGGACGGAGCTCCAGTCGTGGCGGGCCCACGCAGCGTATCGGCGATGAAGAGCCCCTCCGCGGAAGCTTGAAGCCCTGTCGGATTGGTAAAGAACGCATTGAGGACTGATGTTTTATCTGGTTGAGAAACACCATCATTGACTGTCACAATCGAGCCGGCCTCCACCACCTTACTGGAGGTAGTTCTTTCAAAGATCGTCTTTGACGTGATCCCAAGATTGACAAACCGCAGTTTGTTGCTATTGGTGTCGGTAATCCAGAGATTCCCTTCGGAATCCATGGTCACTCCCTGAGGTTGGTTCAATGAAGCACTTGTCGCCAGTCCTCCGTCGAAGAACGGCGGATTCAGACCCATTCCGGCCACTGTTCTGATCGTGCCTGGAGCGATTGTCACGCCGGCCACTTCGACTGAACTTGTCGACAGATTGAGATAGCGGATCCGACCCCGAATGGCTCCTCCTTGATCGGCAATGTATATTCCTTGTCCATCTACCGCTACACCAACCAGTGGGATACTCGCGCTCCGGGTCAAGAGATTGAAGCGCGCTGCCGTCGCAGGACCTCCATCCCCACATTGGTCCAATGTATAGTCGCAAGATTTATTGATCGCCCCAGCCAGAGTCGTTACGCTGGGTAGGGCATCGGAAGGACTAGAAGGATTCGTTATGCTATTGGTATCGATCCGAATCAAATCCTGGGAATTCCCATTGGCCAGAATGACCCTGTCATTGTAGACAACGACACCAGAGCTATAGGGATTGGCCGTGTAATTCGAGCCGAGGAGATTCTGGGAATTGGGTGGCAGCTGACTGATCAATGTGACGGTACCGTTGGAGCTGATCTGGAGCACCCGCCCGTGTCCTGTATCCGACACGATCAAACTGCTTCCACGAAAGGCAAGCGCACGTGGCAACAACAGGGCAATGGATGTGGCTGAGCCAGGGACAAAAGCGTCTGTATCCCTCGTCGTAGCACCGCTGCCGGCAAAGACAACCGGGGCGACGTCTTGATTTGGCTGGTTCGCCGAGAAACGGAGCACCTTATTTTTTATTGGTGTCGAGTCACAGACAAAGAGGTCTCCAGTAAATGGGTTGGTCGCCAACCCGAAAAATGAAGTGCCCAAGTCTTCACCAATCAGACTGGAAAATGTTTGGACTCGTCCC
>JBMUAP010000143.1:0-7181 GCA_049454155.1 Blastocatellia bacterium | reverse complement strand
GGAAGGCGCGCGTGCCCTCATCTCCGCCGGAGTCGACGCGGTCAAAGTCGGGATCGGGCCCGGCTCGATCTGCACGACCCGCGTCGTCAGTGGTGCTGGCGTTCCCCAGATTACCGCCATCACCGAGGCGGTCCGAGGGGCGGCTGGGAGTGACGTGCCGATCATTGCCGACGGTGGCATCAAGTACTCCGGTGACATCACCAAGGCGATCGCCGCGGGTGCCGACGTCGTCATGATCGGATCCCTGCTGGCAGGAACGGACGAGTCTCCCGGAGAGATCATTCTCTACCAGGGACGCAGCTTCAAAGGGTATCGCGGGATGGGCTCCCTCTCGGCGATGAAGGAGGGGAGCAAGGACCGCTATGGCCAGGAGTCCGAGGCGATGGAGTCCAAGCTCGTTCCGGAGGGGATCGAGGGGCGCGTTACCCACAAAGGGTCTCTCGCCGGGCTGATTGGCCAGCTGGTCGGTGGGCTGCGCGCTGGAATGGGCTACACCGGCTGCCGTACAATCACCGAGCTGCAGCAACAAGCCCGCTTCATGAAGATCACCGCCGCGAGTCTCAAAGAGTCGCACGTTCACGATGTGATCATTACCAAGGAAGCCCCCAACTACCGCGTCGAATAGAGGACGTCAAGCAAGCAGAAGAGGGGGAGAATGGATGGTCGTCCACTCTCCCCCTCGCCGTTTTCGGAAGCCGATGGATCTGGCTCAGTCCTTGCGTGCTTTGGGTCGCTGGTTGGCCGGAAGGACCTTCTTGCGCATCCGGATGGAGCGCGGGGTCACCTCGACCAGCTCGTCGTCGGCGATGTACTCGATCGCCTGCTCGAGGGTCAGTTCGCGAACGGGGACGAGGCGCAGGGCCTCGTCGGCAGTCGAGGCCCGCATGTTGGTCAATTTCTTCTCGCGGATGATGTTGACGTCGAGGTCGACATCGCGCGAGTTCTCCCCGACGATCATTCCCTCGTAGACTTGGGTCCCCGGTTTGGCAAAGAGTTCCCCGCGTTCCTGGAGGTTGTAGATTGCGTAAGCGGTCGCTTCTCCGGGGCGATCGGCGACCAGGCTGCCCGTTCCTCTACCAGCCAGCTCCCCTTGCCAAGGGCCCCAACGAAGGAAGAGCGTGTTGAGCAGACCCGTTCCCTTTGTCTCGGTGAGGAACTCATTGCGGAAGCCGATCAGGCCGCGTGACGGGATCTCGAACTCCATCCGGACCCGGCCGTGACCGTGATTGATCATCTTGGTCATCGTCCCTTTGCGCCGTCCCATCGCTTCGGTGACGACTCCGATGAACTGATCTGGAACATCGATCACCGCGATCTCGATCGGCTCGTGGAGGACACCGTCGATCTTCTGGGTAACGACTTGAGGGCGGGAGACCTGCACCTCATACCCCTCGCGCCGCATCTGCTCGATGAGGATTGCCAGCTGCAGCTCGCCGCGTCCGGAGACCCGGAAGCTGTCGGCCGAGTCGGTCTCTTCGACCCGGATCGCGACGTTGCTGAGCAGCTCCTTGTCGAGCCGCTCCCGCAACTTCCGGGAGGTGACATGTTGGCCGTCCTTGCCAGCGAAGGGCGAGGTGTTGACCCCGAAGATCATCGAGATGGTCGGCTCATCGACGACGATGCGCGGCAAGGGGCGCGGATCCGTCGCCGACGCGATCGTGTCCCCGATGTTGATCCCTTCGATCCCGGCAATGGCGATGATATCCCCGGCCGGTGCCGTCTCGATCGGGACCTGCTTCAATCCCTCGAAGGTGTAGAGCTGGGTGATCTTCGTGCGGCTGAGCGTTCCATCGTGTTGGCAGACACTCACTTGATCCCCGACGGATACCTGCCCATTGAAGACTCGTCCGATGGCGAGCCGCCCGACATATTCACTGTAATCGAGATTGGCCACCAACACCTGGAGGGGCGCCGTGTCATCTCCAGCGGGGGCAGGGATGGTCTGGAGGATCTGCTCGAAGAGCGGCCGCAGGTCGGTGCTTTCGTGCGACAGCTCGTGCTTGGCGATACCATCCCGCGAGATGGCGTAGAGGATCGGAAAATCGATCTGCTCGTCATTGGCGTCGAGGTCGATAAAGAGGTCGTAGACCTCGTTGACGACCTCTTCCGGGCGCGCGTCCTGGCGATCGATCTTGTTGATGACGACCACCACCGGCAGCTTCTGCTCCAGGGCTTTTGAGAGAACGTAGCGCGTTTGTGGGAGGGGCCCTTCCGAGGCGTCGACCAGCAGCACGACCCCATCCGCCAGCTTGAGCACCCGCTCGACCTCACCGCCGAAGTCGGAGTGTCCCGGGGTATCGAGAATATTGATCTTCGTCCCCCCATACCGGACTGACGTATTCTTGGCCATGATGGTGATCCCGCGTTCCCGTTCGAGATCCATCGAATCCATGACCCGTTCGACGATGCGCTCATTCGTGCGGAAGAGCCCTGATTGTTTGAGCATCACGTCGACGAGGGTCGTCTTTCCATGATCGACGTGGGCAATGATGGCGATATTTCGCAGGTCCGGACGGTCAGGTGTCGCTGTCTTCATAAAGCGGTTGGCATCTCATTTTCTGGCAGAACATTATGTCAGTAAACCCGATGGTACCGCATAGGCGGCCTTCGCGCCAGTCACCTCCTGCGACCTCTCCACATCGTGAGACCGGGGCAGACGCGGATCGAGCCAATCCCCTTCCCGCTCCTCCTCCTCTGCTTACCCAATTCCGTGAATAGACGTGAATAGATCGGTTGCTTCTCCGGGGTTCTTTCCCCTATCATCGGAAGGGAATTTTACCTTTTTCAGTGCCATTATTCGGAGTTATTCGGAGTTCCTCAGATGAAAAAAAATGGCAAGCAGCAACGTGTTCAAGATGTTTCTCCCAGCCGGGCAAAATCCAAAGCCAATGACTCTGCGGTCGGCGAGCTTCTCGCGCGCCTCAACCACGTTCTTTCGCTGGAGTACGCGGGGCTGATCCAGTATCTCCAGCAATCGTGCCTCCTCAAGGGGGAGGATCGACAGGATTTTGCGCCGTTCTTCGCCACTTCGAGCAACGAGGCCCATCTTCACGCGCAGAATCTGGGGAACAAGATCGTTTCCCTGGGCGGGACTCCGACGACGACGCCGGCGATGATCCGTGAAGCCGATCACTTGGACGAGATGCTGCTGGCCGATCTGGCGCTGGAACGGGAAGCCCTCGACGCCTACATCCGTGCCTGGGAGGCCGCTGAAGGGCGGCTGGCCCTCCGTTTTTGGCTCGAGGATGTCATTCGTGATGAGCAGCTTCACGTCGATGAGTTGGAGAAGTTGACCACTTCCCAAACCCGGCACCAAAAGGAGTGAATATGGCAAACGTAATCCAATGTGTGCGGTGTGGGCAGAAGCTTCCCGGACTTGAGAAGCCGCCCTTCGGCAGCCCACTTGGCAAGAAGATCCACGACCAAGTCTGCCAAGCCTGCTGGAAGGCGTGGTTGGCGGCGCAGAATCAGTTGATCAACCACTACGGACTGAGCCCGATCAACCCCGAGCACCAGCAGTTCTTGATTCAGAACATGGAGGCATTCCTCTTTGGGGGGGGAATGCAGACCCAGATCGATACGACTCTGCAAGGGACCATTCGTCACTGACCGGGCGATCAACGATGATGAGGCGAACGGACTTGACCTGCTCTCGTCCGTCTCCTTCCCCGTGCCCTCTCTGATTGGCCTTCTCCGTTCCGCCGTCTTCGTGACACCCCGGGCGAGGCGGGGGATCTATGTTCTGGGGTTCTGGTGCCCTCGGCGCTTGGGCGTGGGTGGATTGACAAGGGAGAGGGCGCGTACTATCGTTGCCGGTTGTTTGTCTCGGGGTCTTCTTGCAACTCGCTGGAACGCCAGTGGAACGGTTGAATCTGGATTTGGTTGGAGTATGAAACGTCAGGAGCAACTAGGCATCTCCCCGGAAGATGATGGGGATATTGAGGTTATCGAAGACCTCTCGACGCTGCGAGGATATGCTCCTCGTCGAGGCGGGCTCTGGCGTGAATTGCGGATCCTCTTCCGTGACATTCTCTTTGCCGGGATCGTGGCGGTCTTGATTGTGGTCTTCGTGATCCAGCCTGTCCGGGTCGAAGGGCAGAGCATGATGCCCCGCCTTCACGACCAGGACCGGATCTTTGTCAACAAGTTTCTCTATCCCCTCCGCGAGTGGCTGGGAGATCGCGAACCGATCAAGCGTGGAGACATCGTCGTTCTTCTCTATCCGAACGACCCCTCGAAGTCGTATATCAAGCGCGTCGTCGGGTTGCCGGGAGAACGGATCGAGATCCTCGATGGACGGCTTTACGTTAATGATGAGCGGATCGAAGAGACCTACCTCGATGAGGATTATCTCTCCCGCGATTCGACGCCGACCCCGGTCGAGGTCAATGCCCACCACTACTTTGTCATGGGCGACAATCGCAACAACAGTAGCGACAGCCGGAGCTGGGGACTCGTCCCCGAAAAGTACATCTACGGTAAGGCGGTCTTTCGCTACTACCCCTTTCTGCCGTTTGAGCGGGTCGGGGCGATCGATTGATGGCCATTGATTGGAGTGTCTGGCTGGACAGTGGACCCCTGATGGGGGAAGAGTGGTCGATCAACCAAGCGAAGCAGCAAGGCAGGCGCGGATGGCAAAGTGCTCTCCGCGCCTTTGGGTATCAGGCAGAGAGACGGCGTGATCCGCGAAGGTCGATCTGGCAGCACCCCAGTGGGGAGGCGTCCTTGCGGGCGACGGAAATGGTGGCGACGAGATGGTGAGCTACTTGGGCAATGTGATTCGGCTCTTCCGGGATCCCCAAGGGGTCTATCGGAATGTCCGGGATCAGGCACCGGTCGGGCAGGCCCTTTTGGTGGCCCTGGGATCAGCGACCCTCCTGATGATCCTCGTCGAGCGGGTTCAACGCGCGGCCTTGACGCTCCAGATGGGGGATGGGATCTGGATTCGGCCGCGGATGGGTCGAGGGCTGGCAGGTGGCTTTCCGTGGACGATCGGGACAATTCTCTTTGACGCGATCCCGAGCGCGGGGATGCTCGTCTTGTTTGTTGCGGTCGTCTTGACCCCCACGCTCCTGCTCCTCGTCGGCTGGGTCGACAAGGAGCAGCGGGTGGCCGTTCTTCTCCGGCAGGACTATGCCTCGACCCTTGCGGTGGTCCTGACCGCGGGCAACTTGGCGATCTGGATCATGCTGCCGCTCCTCGGGTTGCTCCAGTTCCAAGTCCGGCAGATGACGCGCGTCGAGGTCTTCGGGCTGCTGGGCTGGCTCTTCCTGCTGGGCTGGGGCATCTTGGCTGGCCAGTTGGTGGTGGCTGTGCAGGTGCTCTTTCAGACGGGCTGGGGCAAGGCGGCCTTGATCAGCCTCTTCTCCTTTGCCTCTCTGCTGGCGTTGCCCGTGGTGATGCGCTTGACCTCGTTCATCTGCGCTTCGCCGTTTCTCATTCTCCTGCTGCTCTTTTTGCTGCGGGATCGGATCGACGATCTTCTGCGCCACTCCCGATCGCGGGAGTCCTTTCGACGAAGCCTGGAAGCGGCGACGCTCAACCCGGCGGATGCTTCGGCCCACTACCACCTGGGGCTGCTCTACCAACAACGGGGAGATCGGGCAGAGGCGATCCGGTCCTTCACCCGGGCCGTCGAGATCGATCCAGGCGAGATTGACGCCCAGTATCAGTTGGGCCGCTTGGCGCGGGAGGAGAACCGGCTTCCCGAGGCACTGCGCTACTTTGAAGCGGTCCTGGCTCGCGACCCCGCGCATGCCCAGCGGGAGGTGTGGCGTGAGGTTGGCCGGGTCTACTATGCTGCCGGTCAGTATGGCGACGCGCTCGAAATGTTTGGGCGGTTCCTGGAAGCCCGCCCTTCGGACGCCGAGGCGCGGTATTGGTGCGGGATGACCTATCATCAGTTGGGACGAACGGTCGAGGCGGAGACCGAGATGCTGGCCTGCCTTGAGGCAGTCCGGACCTCTCCGACCTACAAATCGAGGCGGGAGCGTGAATGGCGCACCCTTGCCGAGTCGTATCTCCGCGGGCGACGCTGAGAAACCCTCCCCCGAATCCAGGGGGAGGGGCTTGAGGGATCATCAGTCAGTTGGCAAGTCAGTCAGATGGAGGAGCATGAGTAGAAGAGGGATGCTGGCGCTGGAGGACGGTCGCGTGTTTCGTGGGCGTGCCTGGGGAGCGGAAGGAGAACGACTGGGGGAGCTGGTCTTCAACACGTCGTTGATGGGGTATCAGGAGATTTTGACGGATCCCTCCTACGCGGGTCAGATCGTCACCATGACCTATCCGCTGATTGGGAATTACGGAGTCAACCCGGAGGATGCGGAGTCTCGTCGACCGTTCGCGGAGGGGCTGATCGTCCGGGAGTATGCCGAGGCTCCCTCCAACTGGCGCGCGAGCGGGTCCTTGGACGACTATCTGGTCCATCATGGAATTGTCGGCCTCTCCGAGATCGATACACGCGCGTTGGTACGCCACATCCGGGAGAAGGGGGCCTTGCGGGCCTGCCTCTCCTCCGTCGACACCGATGAGGCGCGTCTGGTGGAGAAGGCTCGGCACGCTCCCTCCATGCTCGGGCGCAACCTGGTGGACGAGGTGACGTGTGCGGAGGCCTATTCCTGGCCCCTTCCGGTCGCACCTGCTTCGACCCAGAATCCGTTTGCCCCACCGGGAATCGATCCGCTCCACGCGGTGCGGAGCGAAATCGCCGCGCGAGCCGCCTCAGGTGCAACCCCCTTCCGGGTCGTCGCATACGATTTTGGGGTCAAGTACTACATCCTTCGCTATCTCGAGGCGTTTGGCTGCCAAGTGACGGTCGTTCCCGCGCGCACGTCGGCGGAGACGGTCCTCGCGATGGCGCCGGACGGGGTCTTTCTCTCGAACGGTCCAGGCGATCCCGCCGCACTGCCCGAGATCGTCACGACGATTCGGGCCCTGCTTGGCCAAGTTCCCATCTTTGGGATCTGTCTGGGCCATCAGTTGCTGGCGTTGGCGCTCGGGGGGCGGACCTACAAGATGAAGTTTGGCCACCGGGGAGGCAACCAACCCGTGCAGAATCTGCTGACGCGGCGCGTCGAGATCACCTCGCACAACCACGGCTTTGCTGTCGATCCCGACAGCCTTGACCCAGAGCAGGTCGAGTTGACCCACCGCAATCTCAATGATGGGTGTCTGGAAGGCTT
>JBMUAP010000142.1:0-7191 GCA_049454155.1 Blastocatellia bacterium | reverse complement strand
GGAACTGGATTGCGCGGGACGGTAATCGTCAGCTGAGCCGAATTGGAGTTCCCCCCCCCTGGGGTCGGGTTGGTGACCCCAATCAGGGCGGTTCCGGGTCGCGGAATCCGTTCCCGAGCCACCTCGGCAGTCAGTTCAGTACTGCTCCGAAAGATGGTCGGAAGCCGAGCCCCATTGATCGTTACCGCTGAATCCTCGACAAAATTGGAGCCGGTGACGGTCAGTGTGAACCCATCGCTCTCCGCTTCCACCGTCGCCGGTGAAATCTGCAAGAGTCGCGGGAGTGGGTTGAGGGGGCGCACGGAGAGTATCCGCTCATTGGACGCTCCTCCTCCGGGAGGCGGTGCCACGATTCGAATGGCCAGATTGACGGTACGGGAGAGGTCGCCCGGCTGCAACTGGATCGACAGCCTGGTAGGGCTGATGTAGGTGGTTGGCCGAATCGCTCCATCCACTTCCCCATACACACCTCGCACAAAATGCTCTCCGTCGACCGCGAGGGTCAGTCCGACGGAACTGACGCCGACCACCTCCGGAAAGATGCGGGTGATTGTGGGAACACGATTCTCGACAATGAGCGCGTACACATTGGAGAGTCCTCCCCCTGGCGCAGGGTTGAGGACGGTCAGTGCCAGGGTTCCGGCCTCGGCGAGGTCGTCCGTGCTGAGATCGACTCCCAGGACTGTTGAATCGATGTACCGGGTAGGACGCGGCTCGCCACTGACACGCGCGACGGCACCAATCCGGAAGTTGTTCCCCTCGAGGCGGATGGAGCTCTCTGCTGTTCCCACCAGAAGCCGCTCCGGCACAACTCGGCTCAAGACGGGCAACTGTTCCAAGGGAGGATCGAAACGGACTTCTCCAGCCTGATAGAGCGCAGGTAAGACGGACGCCTCCGAGTTGACCACTTCGCGAATGATCGGGAGATCTCCAAAACTGACAGTCGAGGCGTCGACACTGTTGGTGCTCGGGACCGTGAAGATGATTCGTACGATCTGCCGCGTCCCTGCGACAAACGACTGCCCACTAGGCAACGCCAGCGCCAGCCCGACTCGCCCTTCTACCAGCCGCGTCAGATTGACATTCAGCACCGCATTCGACCCATCCCGACCGAGTGTGGCCCGTTGAAAGGTCAACTGAGTTGCATCAAAATTGATGCTGAATCCCAGCGCGTTCTCATTGCCCTCGGCAATCAGTTCGATCGGCAACTCATTCTCCCGATCCCGTTCAAAACGGGTGGCAGGAATTTGCAAGGTGCGCCGGGTCTCCTCTTGAAGTCCAATCTCCAACCACTCTCCCCCCGCCCCTTGACGCGATAACGCCTTGGTGAATGGGAGCATCGTCGCCAGTGTGGCAACCGTGGGCACAGGGCCGGTTGGCCCCCCCGCGGAAAGAGGTGCTTCGAGCCCAGCGGCGTAGCGCCCCGCCTGAACCCAATCGGCAATGGTCAAGCGTCCATCCCCACGAGTGCTCTTGGGGGCTGTATCTGTCCGCTGATATTCACTCCCATCGATCGGAGAGTCGAGGTTGGCCACGAACCGCCCCACCTGCGCCCAATCGGCGATCGTCACCGACTGGTTCCCGTCTCCAAAGGGACGTGGCACCATATCCGATTCCACTCCAGGGACAATGATCACCGAACATGAGGCGTATTCGCCCTGGACGGCTCGAAGATTGCGGTCGTAGAGCGTTCGGACCAGCGGGCGATCGTCGAGTTCGACTGGCGTTGTCTGTCGCGTTTCCCCTGGACGGATGGCAAAGTTGATCGAACCAAGTGTTTGCCACCCTGCGGGTAGGGAGCCGCCCTCAGGAAGACGGTACTCGACGCCGAGCAGCCCTTGTGCCAGGAGAGAGAGATCCAATCGCACGCGCGCTGTCGGCTGGGCTGGTTCTGCCACCCATGTGGGGTTACCGAGGATTGTTGGATCGAACGCGAGGCTGAAGGCCATCCCAGCCTCATCCCCTTCCGCCAGAAACGAGAGCGGTACGGATACGCTGCTGTCGGGAGCGGCACTGGCGGTCTCAACCTGCAGGAGTCTGGTCCCCGGGACAGAGGCTTCCAGTGTGTATCCAGTGCTTCCCGCAACAGAAGAGACCCCAATCAGATAGCGCCCTGAAGGCAATCTGGTCGGTGTGGTGATCTGCTGCCGTGCCCCTTGCCGACGTGAACTTCCCAGGACTGTCACCTGACCCGCTGTCGCCCCCTCACTCAGCAGGTAGAGTGCCGTCCCAGCCTCGGCACTGTCCCCAATCAAGCTCAGATGTAACCGGCTCTCTTCCAGGAGCTGGATCGAAAAAAGATCCTCAATTGTATCGGTGAGTCCAATCCCAAGCGAGATGCTGACGCTCCCCGCATCGCTGACCGATACCCGACCAGCCCTTTTTCCAGGAATAGTGAGAAGATTGGCTTGGTCTAGCTGATCGTTCGGCTCTTCCTCAATCGACGGCTGCCCTGGCGCGAGGATCGGGAATCGAGCCGGCAGCGATCCCCCTCCATCCCCTGCCGGATTCTCCACTGTCACCAGTGCGGTGCCTTGCGCGGCGGTATCGGTCGCGGAGAGGTAGGCGAGCAACTCCCCCGGCTGGAGGTAGGTCGTCGCGCGGGCATTGCCATTCCACCGCACAACCGACTTGCCTTCGATGAAGTTCTCCCCTCGGACACGGAGCGAGAATGGCCCACTGCCTGCTTCGACCGAGCCAGGCGTCATCTGGGTGATGACGGGGGCGGGTGGCGCCGTCCCGAGCGCAAGATCGAGTCTGTACTGCGCCACTCCCACATTCTTCGGATCATCGAAGATGGAGACCCCGACGAAGTACTCACCTGGGGGCAAGGTCGGAATCGGCAGAATTCGCTCGTTGGTGGTCATGCCATTTGACACTCCCAGCGCGTTGAGTGTGGTTTTATCCTGCAACTGGAAGAGAAAGAGATCGAGGTCGACCGCAGCATTGTCAAAGCTCAAGGTCACGTTGACCGGCAGCGCTGGCCCATTTGGTACTTCGAACCGGAAGAGGTCCTCAATTCGGTCGACCGGACCGTTCTGATAGCGGTATTCCACCTGACTCCCGTCCCCGTTGCGAACGGACCCCGTTCGCTGCCCCGGTAGCGAGATCGGGGTTGCTTGTTCAATCGTCTCATTCGGCTCGACTTCGCTGGCGCTGCCCTGCAGCGGAGAGGAGAAGACAGTCCCCCAGTGGGTCTTGATGGTTCCGCTCGCCCAGCCTACCAGCAGGACCAGCACCCCTCCCAGGAATGCTCTCCTTGACCACGTGGCTCGCTTCCGTTCCGCCATCTGCTTCTCCGCCAAACGAACTTGTCTGATTTGCATCGCCGATCCTCATCCTTCTTTAGCTGACGCCTTGCTTATGCTTGTCGCAACTGACTCGCCATCGATCCTTTTCGACACTGGACCCTGCACATCCTTTGTCGGCAAGGACTTCGCCCTCTCAATTGCGTTCCTTCTCTCTCTTGTATGGTGGAGCTGATTCGATTCCATGACCCCATCGTGGCCTCCGTAGCCTTGATGTCAATGTGGGAGATCGAGTTGTCCCCGGAGGGATCTGGGTGATGCGATGAGATGGGAGAAGATCATTCCACGGGCCGTGAATCGATGGAAATGACACTATTGATATGTAACCAAGCCAATGCCCTACGCGATCTTGCTCTTCGGGCCTCTGTGCGGTGGAGTGGGTGGGGGGTCGAGGCCTTTTCCAAGCACAAAAACACCAGGAGATACTACCCTGAATCCATCCCTAAAAAAAGACTATTTTTCAATGGAGCTAAGAGCCGTTCTTTTCTCCTTTGGAATGCGGGCGAGATGGCTGTGGCGCCGCCCATAGGCAAAGTAGACGATCATTCCAACGAGCAACCAGAGAATGAACCGCAACCAGTTGGTCCAGCCCAGTTCCGTCATCAGATACCCGCACGTGAAGAGTCCGAGGACTGGAATCAGGGAGAGCGATCGTCGGAAGGTCGCGATTGTCAGGAAGATCACCAGGCAGATGTAGAGCAGGAGGGGGATCTTGTGTTGAAAGGATTCCCACCAGGGGAGCGAGTTTCCTTCCGATGCACCGAGCGTGAAAAAGTCGCGGACCTGCCCGGTCTCGAAGACAACCAGCCAGAGAGCGATCGCGGTGACCAGTCCCGGAACAATCCAACGTCCATTGACATAGGGGGTGCGGAAACGGCGGACGGCGGCCGTCTCCTTCTGCTCATTGAGAATGAGCACGCCCCCACACACCAGGACGAACGCAAAGAGCGTCCCAATGCTTGCCAGATCGGTCACTTCCGTCAGGTTCATGAAGAGAGCGGGGATGGCGACAACCAAGCCAGTCACGATCGTCGAAAACCATGGAGTGCGAAACCGCGGATGAATCGACGAGAAGATCTTCGGGAGAAGCCCATCCCGGCTCATCGCCATCCAAATCCGGGGTTGTCCCAGCTGAAAGACCAGCAGCACCGTCGCGATGGCGATCACGGCACTGAAGGAGACGACGAACGAGATCCAAGCTTGATTGGCTCCTTCCGGTCCGAAGACAAAGGCCAGGGGATCCCCGACTGCCAACTTTTCGTAACTGACCATCCCGGTCAACACCAGTGAGATCAGCACATAAAGAATGGTGCAGATGATCAGCGAATAGATCATTCCCCGTGGTAGATCGCGCTGTGGATTCCGACACTCCTCTGCCGTGGTCGAGATCGCATCGAACCCGATATAGGCAAAGAAGACCCCGGAGACCCCTTTGAGCACGCCGGCAACTCCGTTAGGCGCGAAAGGTGTCCAATTCTCTGGCTTGACGTAATAGGCACCCATGACGATCACCAGGAGAATGACTCCCAGCTTGATTGCCACCATCAGGTTGGAGACCCGTTTCGATTCGTGAATCCCGACGAAGACCAAGGCGGTAATCAGAAAGACGATCCCAAGTGCCGGCAGGTCACAGATGATGCGGACTCCTCCAATGACCGGGGCTCCGGTCCAGGCGAGGTACCCTTCGAATGGCCCCGCCATCCCCTTCATGCCGCGTATCTGGTCGAGGGTCTGCCCACCGTTCTCAAGAAGCTTGGCAACCGCCTCATATCCGCGGGAGGCGGAGAGGTAGTCCATGGTGAAGTGCATGGGAAGTTCGATTCCGTACCCAGTGAGGAGGGTAGTGAAGTAGTCACTCCAGGAGATCGCTACCGCAATGTTGCCTATTGCATACTCGACGATCAGATCCCACCCAATGATCCAGGCGACAAACTCGCCGAAAGAGGCGTAGGCATAGGTGTACGCTGAACCGGCGATCGGGATCATCGAGGCAAATTCGGCATAGCAAAGAGCGGCAAATGCACAGGCGAGCGCCGTGAAGACGAAGAGGAGCGAGACGGCTGGACCACCCGTGTGGGCCGCATTCCCAATCGTCGAGAAGACTCCAGATCCAATGATCGCGGCGATCCCGAGTGCAGTCAGATCCCAATGTCCGAGCGCACGCCGCAGCCCTCCTGACTCCTCCCCCGCCTGCGCTGCATCCCGCTGAATCTGTTCGATCGACTTGGTACGCCAGAACCACTGCAACTCCATTGCCGTCTCCCTCTGGGCAATTGAAGGCCCCTCCGGCTCCCTTCGCCGTCCACGGCTCGGCCCCCGATTGATTCCTTCCGGAACTGCAACCGGAACCTACCCGCCTTCCGTCAAGCCGTTTTGACGATGGGATGCCGGGGCGGCCCTCTGGTCCCCTCTCTTTTCAGTTGTGGGCTGTCCTGTTGGGAGCGACAAGAAAGAAACGGGGGACAGTCCCGCCTCCTTTCCCTTCTCTTACCGTTGAAAACGATCCATGAAACGGGTCGAAATATTGCCGGATTGGAAGTCTGGATCGTCGAGAATGCGCAAGTGAATCGGGATGGTCGTCTTGATCCCCTCGATCACCATCGCTTCGAGGGCACGACGCATCCGAGCAATGGCACGATCCCGGGTGCGGCTATGAACAATCACCTTGGCGACCAAGGAATCGTAGTGAGGAGGTACAAAATAGCCATTGTAGATGGCGGTGTCGACCCGTACGCCAGGCCCTGTGGGCAAATTGAGGGAAGTGATCCGACCTGGGGAGGGGCGAAAGGTCTCCGGATCTTCGGCATTGATCCGACACTCGATCGAGTGTCCCACGAAGATCAGATCTTCTTGTCGAAAGCCAATCGGTTCCCCCGCCGCGATGCGGATCTGAGCCGCGACCAAGTCCGAAACGGTCACTTGCTCGGTGACGGGATGCTCCACCTGGATCCGTGTATTCATCTCCATGAAGTAGAACTCACCCGTCTCGTCGAGCAGAAATTCGATCGTCCCCGCGTTGCTGTAGCCGATCCGGCGACAGGCGTCGACGGCGACACGTCCCATCTCCTGCCGCAGTTCATAACTGACCGCCGGAGACGGGGACTCTTCGATCAGCTTCTGGTGGCGACGTTGAACCGAGCACTCGCGTTCGCCAAGGTGAATGACATTGCCGTGCAGATCGCCCAGAACTTGAATTTCGATGTGTCGTGGGTTGACGATGTAGCGTTCAAGATAGACCCCACTGTTACGAAACGCCACCTCTGCTTCGGCTCGTGCCGTTTGATATCCGTGCAGAAGTTCAGCTTCGTTGAAGGCAATCCGCATCCCCCGGCCTCCGCCGCCAGCCGTCGCCTTGATCATGACTGGATAACCGATTCGACGAGCTTCCTGCAGAGCCGTCTGTTCATCTTCGATCAGGCCGTTGCTTCCAGGAGTCACCGGAACGCCAGCAGCAATCATCGTGCGCCGCGCTTCGTTCTTGTCGCCCATCATCCGGATCACCTGCGGAGAGGGGCCGATGAAAGTGATGTTGCACTCCTGGCAGACCTCTGCAAAGTGGGCGTTCTCGGAGAGAAATCCATAACCAGGATGGATCGCGTCGACGTTGGTGATCTCAGCCGCCGCAATGATCTGTGGGATGTTGAGGTAGCTCTGCAGCGAGGACGCAGGACCAATGCAGACTGCCTCATCGGCAAATCGGACGTGAAGCGCTTCCCGGTCCGCTTCTGAGTGGACCGCCACTGTCTTGATTCCCAACTCCCGACAAGCCCAGATGATGCGGCAGGCAATCTCCCCGCGGTTCGCAATCAGAATCTTCTTGAACATAGTCAATCCATCGTCCGCTCGACACAGACCTTCGACCGCCTCTCCGCAGAGAGGCGGG
>JBMUAP010000141.1:0-7197 GCA_049454155.1 Blastocatellia bacterium | reverse complement strand
CGAGCCATTTCCCGCTCCCTTCGTTCGTGTCGACCAACCGGCCCCGCTCCTCTTCGCCGGAGACGCCTTTGGGCAGCCGCGGGTCGAAGGGGCCTTCCTCTCCGGCTATGCCGCCGCCAATGCCCTGCTTGGCCTGGGCCCTGCCGAGTGAGCCGTCGTCCCCTCACTTCGCCAGTGGCTTCTCGAAGACGAGGAAGTGCTGCATCGGCAGGAAGTTCTTCGTCTCCTTCCAGACCAACCCGACCGCCTCCATCTCTTTGCGGCACTGGGCGACCGTCATCTTGTGCAGCCGCTTGATCGGCACTTCCGGGTCCTCCCCCCTATATTCGATCTGGACGACCCGCCCCCCCGGTTTGAGCGCGCGGACCAAGCTCTCCATCATCTCGCGTGGATAAGAGAATTCGTGATAGACATCGGCGAAGAAGATGACGTCGACCGACTGTGCCGGCAGGCGCGCATCGGTCTCGGTACTTCCGATCGTCAAGACGTTGCTCACCTCGAGCTTTTTCATCCGGGACTCCAACATCGCCAACATCTCCGGCTGCAGATCGACGGCATAGACGGTCCCGCGCGGAACCGCCCGGGCAAACCGGAACGTGAAGTATCCCGTCCCTGCTCCGACATCGGCGACCACGTCATCCGGACGCAGTCGCATGGCGGCGACGACCTCGTCCGGCCGCTCCTCCTCGATCCGCTCGGGCCGCTCGAGCCAGCCCGCGCCCTGATACCCCATGACGTGGGCAATCTCGCGCCCCAGGTAGAACTTTCCAATCCCATCCGGGTCGTGTTTGCTCCGTGTCTCGTAGTATGAAGACTTTGGTGCCGGCGTCGAACGCTCGCGGGCCGGAGCTTGCCCTCCTACCTCCGAGAGCGCCCACTCCCCCCCGCAGCCCGCCAGAAGCATCCCGACCACCACCAGCGCGATCGACCCGAGCTTTCGACTCCCCTTCCAATCGCCTCTTCTCATCTGTACCCCCTTATGTCTGATCACCGACAAGATCCGACGGCTTTCGGTCAACATCATCGATCTCCTCAGGAGTGGATGACCCACGCAAGCGAGTCCACTCTGCGGGCCCGACAGACCTACAATAGTGAAAATGGAGAACGAAGGTAAGAGAGAAAATGGGGATGGCGGCGTCCGGACTCGAACCGGAGACCTAGGGGTTATGAATCCCTCGCTCTAACCAACTGAGCTACGCCGCCTTGAGAAAAACGAAAGCTCGATTCCCCAGGGTTGTCGATTGAAAGCCCGGTCAGACGATTCAGGCCACTCCGACAAAAGAAATCCGCTGAGATACCGACTGAAAACAAAGCCATGTGTATACCATATCGGAGTCGAACGCGCCAGCGTCTCCCCTGTCCTGCCTCAAAAATTCGAGTTGCCATCACCGCCCCAATCCCGAGGCGACCACCTCGCGAAGGCGGGACGCCTCCTGCCGAAGAAACTCTTTGTTCGCCTCTTGGCCGGGGGGCAGCGCGATGCGCAGCGGTGGATGGTAGCGAACTCGAACCTTGCGCGGTCTCGGAAAGAGGTGGTGACGGGAGTAGGCTTCATACCCGCCGACGATGGTCGCCGGAATGATCGGGACTCCCGCTTCAAGGGCGAGGAGAATCGCCCCTGGCTTGAAGGGCATGAGTTCGCCGGTGGTCGTGCGCCCGCCTTCAGGGAAGATGACCAGCCCTCCCCCCTGGTGGAGCTGGTCGGCCGCCCGTCGCAACGCGCCCCGATCGCCGCGGCGAATATCGACGGGAAAGGCGCCAAACGCCCGCATGAGCGGCCCAATAATCGGCTTGCGCGTCATCTCATCCCAGGTCATATACCGCATCGGCCGACCGACCGGAAGGGAGACCCAGAAGGGATCGAAATAACTGACGTGGTTCGGCGTCAGGAGAAAGGGGCCCGTCTTCGGAAGATACGCTGTCCCCTCGAACTCAATCCGAAACCAGAGACGGGCCAGGGCCATGACAACCCACCGGGAGAGGGTAAAGATCCACGTCTTGTTCATAAAGTGACCGTTGCCTGCCTGTCCGACATCTCCTCGACCCATCCCGTACCCGGGATGGGATCCGGTTCCACCCTCTCGACCATTTCCGAGTGAGCCAGCCTCCGTGACTGTCTCCCTGGTGGGCTCGGCAGAAAGGTACGAAAGAAAGCGTCCGATGTCGAGAGGAACACCGTGCCAACTGGGTCAGGCCACTTGCCTTTGAGCAATCGAACTCGGCTGAGATCCGGTCCAGGCGCCAGTCCTCGCCTCACGGCCGTCCACAGATCTGCCCTTGACGTCCCTCTACGGAGTGCTTTTGACGGATTTGTAACAATTTCTCCAATGTTTCGGGGATCGAATAGTGACATTTTTCCCCTACTGTCCCAGCTTGACGTTCTGAACTCAGATTGTGCAATCCTGAAAAGCGTGATTTGACAAACTCTTCCCCAGGATCCTTGCAATCATGCTTGGCTTATCAAGCTTACAAGTCAAGGTAACGCCTGACCTGAGAAGTCGGAATGGAGGAAGAATGGCTCTTCCTGGATCGAATACCAAGGTTGTTTAGGGGTTGTTTAGGAAGTTGTTAAGAGGTTGTTTAGAGGTTGGAGGTTGTTTGCTATGCCGTACTCTGAGTTGTTGATCAAGCCGATGCGCGAAGATTTGTCAAAGTTGGGAATCGAAGAGGCCCGCACTGCCGCTGCCGTCGACGCGGCGGTCAAGGAGACATCCGGGATTCTCATGGTGGTGGTCAATTCTGTCTGCGGCTGTGCTGCGGGGAAGGCCCGTCCCGGCGTCGCTGCGGCTCTGCAGCACGCGGTGACTCCAAACCGAACGGTCACAGTCTTTGCCGGAGCCGACATCGAAGCGACCGAGCGGGCCCGAAACTACTTCACTGGCTACCCCCCCTCCTCCCCGTCGATCGCGCTGCTGCGCGATGGAAAACTGGTCTATATGATGGAGCGGTATCAGATCGAAGGACGTAACGCGCAGGAGATCGCGCACGAGTTGACGCTCGCGTTCGACAAGTTCTGCCAACCGCAAGGACAGACCGTCGGCGTCTAAGCGTCTCTTTGTCAGCAAAGCCAGCCAGATCCTGAAGTGCAGGTAGAAGGGTCGAGGACCATCCTTGCCCCTTCTACCCTCCTGTCATATCTCTTATTCCGACGAGAAGTCATCCTGAAAACAGGAAGAATGCCACCCACTGACTACAGGGATTGCGGCAGGTTCAAGGCGAAGAGGGGAGATCGAGGAGGGAAAGGATTTGGGTCCTTCCCGTCCGAGGCTCCGCCAAAGTGATGGGGGGCTCACCTTGACAATTTCAGGGCCTCTCCCTACCCTGAATCTGGATCACGTGCTACCCCTTGTCAGATCTTCGTGGAATGGCGATTGGAGATCCAGACCTTGGACTCTTCCCTGACCGCGCGAGCCCGTCGGCATGAAGCCGAGGGCATCTTTTCCTGGCAGGGGGGGCGAATTGTCACCAAGGGAGAAATGACGTGCCCTTCTTCTTCGATCTATCCTCGCTCACCCCGGTGCTGAAGCGGAATCCCTTCGCCCCCCCTCCCCTGCGTGACCCTGTCCCTGCCCTCTCAGCCGAAGCGAACGAACCGATCGACGCGGAGCCGATCGCGGACACGGGGCTGCCCATTCCAGCCCATTACGATCTCGATCTGATGCGGGCGCTCGTCCAAGATCCCTTCCGTATCTACGTCTATTGGAATTTACGCTCTGACCCTTTTGCGAGATTGCGCCAGATCTTTTCTGCGGAGCAGGTGGCCGAGTTCCGGCTCGTTTTGCGGCTGATCGACGAGACGACCCGCATCGCGGTCCTCTTTCCAGTGCCCTACACACGGGAGTATTGGTTCGACGTCTTTCCGGGTCGACAGTACCGCGTCGAGCTGGGGCTTCAATCAAGGCGAGCGGGCTACATCAAGCTGCTCGGCTCACAGGCGGTCGAGACGCCTCGCGGAGGTCCCTCGGAGGTGAGCGCGGAGGATCCGGCCTTTGCAATCGAGGCGGACGACTACCTCGCGGTGCTGCGCGAGAGCCATCTCGTCCCGGAGCGGATCTTCACCGCAGAAGGACTGCTGGCCAAGATCAGAGGGGAAGCAGACTGGGGACAGAAAGAGGAATGGGACGCCCTGCCGACCTCCTTCCGTCGAATCATGGAGATCATTGCCGACCTCGAGGCGGGGCGTGCCTACGAGAGCTGGTGGGATCGGCTCAGCGAAGAGGAGCTGGCGGAGATGGTGCGCGAGTTCCTCGGGATCATCCGCGCAATGGGAGAGGGAGAACTTGGGTATCTCCTGCTCCTGCGGTATCTGCCGGAGCTGCTGCGGAGAGTCCTCCGCGCGACCGGCGAGATCCGCATTGACAAGCCGATGCCCCTCTTTCTTGCCGAGCAGCTCGGTCAAGTCGCGTCGGAGTGGAACGTGGAAGACTTGGATCCGGCGGTGACAGGGTTCCCCTCCCCCCTCCCAGTCTCTCAATCAGCGGCCTAGGGGAGATCTCCCTTTCCCTCTTCCTTCTCACCAGACAGTCCCGACGTTCTTGGAAGGCAGCTATGGCGATTGGATACCTCAGTCTGGTTCTGCACGCGCACCTGCCATTTGTGCGCCATCCGGAGTATCCAGACTTTCTCGAAGAGGATTGGCTCTACGAGGCGATCAGTGAGACCTACCTGCCCCTCCTGATGGCCTATCGGAGTTTGCGCGACGAGCGGGTTCGCTTTCGGGTGACGATGTCGATGACGCCACCGCTCTGCGAGATGCTGGTCGATCCACTCTTGCAGGGGCGCTACGTTCGGCATCTCGAGAAGCTCTGCGAGCTCTCTGAACGGGAGGTGGCGCGAACGGCCCAGGAGGCGCCCCAATTTCACGAGGCGGCCCGGATGTACCAACGCCATTTCCGGGCGTGTCTCGACCTCTACGAGCGGGAACTCGGTCGGGACCTCATAGGCGCCTTCCGCGAACTGCAGGAGCAGGGCTATCTCGAAATCATCACCTGCTGCGCGACGCACGGCTACCTGCCGTTGATGTCGAATGAGACGGCCAAACGGGCCCAGATCGAGATCGCCTGCGCCAACTACCGGAAGCATTTTGGCCGTTCCCCACGCGGGATCTGGCTGGCAGAGTGCGCCTTCACGCCGGGAGATGATCGGTACCTGCGGGAAGCAGGGATCCAGTTCTTCATTGCCGATGCCCACGCGATCCTCTACGGCTCACCGCGCCCGCGTCGAGGGATCCACGCCCCTGTGATCACTCCCTCGGGAGTCGCCGTCTTCGCCCGCGATACCGAAACAAGCGAGCAGGTCTGGAGTTCCGAGATTGGCTATCCGGGAGACCCGGACTATCGCGAATTCTACCGGGATCTGGGCTATGACGCGCCCGACGAGGACTACATCCGTCCCTATCTCCACGACGATGGCGTCCGGCGGAACGTCGGGATCAAATATCACCGGATCACCGGGCGCGTCCCCCTCCACGAGAAGGCGGCCTACATCCCCTCCTGGGCGAGCCGGAAGACGGAGATGCACGCCAGCGACTTTCTCGGCAATCGGATTGCGCAGGCCCGCCATCTGGAGTCTCACCTCGGGCGCCCCCCGATCATCCTCGCCCCCTACGACGCCGAACTCTTCGGCCACTGGTGGTTCGAAGGGCCGCAATTTCTGCTCGCCCTCTTCCGGAAACTTGCGCGGGAACAGCGGGAGATCGAAGCGATCTCCCCGATCGACTACTTGCGGATCTTTCCAGAAAACCAGCCGCAGACCCCCTCCCATTCCTCGTGGGGAGCGGAGGGCTACAACCGGGTCTGGATCAACGCCCAGACCGAGTGGCTCTATCTGCACCAGCACGCCGCGGAGCGGCGAATGGTCGAGCTGGCCAGCCGCTTCCCGCAGGCAGAAGGGTGGCACCGGCGCGCCCTCAACCAGGCGGCACGGGAGCTGCTCCTCGCGCAGTCGTCCGATTGGGCCTTCATCATCACCACCGGGACGATGGTTCAGTATGCGGTCAAGCGGTTCAAGGACCATATCCATCGCTTTACCCGCCTCTACGACATGCTCCAGCAGAACTCGATCGATCAGCCCTGGCTGGTCGAGGTCGAATCGAAGGATACGATCTTCCAGGAGATCGACTACCGGGTCTATCTCCCCCGCTCGGGCAACGAACAGGCCTGAGGCCTCACCGCTTCTGCATTCCTGCTGACTGATCCTCGAACCAATTTTTCAGGAAGCTGGCGGAAGGACCGGGCGGGTGGGGCATGCGCGGGGATCTCTGCTATACTGCGGACGTTCTTTTTCCACGAATTACGTCGAATCAAATCAAGGGAGGCAAGCCCATGAGCAGTTCAGATGACCGGCGCGACCAGCCGAGCGTGTCGCGGCGCACTTTTCTCAAAGGAACAGGAGTGGCTGGGGTGGCCGGGGTGGCCCTGACCATCCCCGCCGTGCCGACGGCGGAAGCCCGGGAGATTTCCGGAATGCCCGCGGTGACCGTCATCGGCCCAGAAAAAGGGAAGATCACGCTGACGGTCAACGGGGCCGCCAGAGTGGTCGAGGTGGAGCCCCGGGTGACGCTCCTCGACGCCCTGCGCAACGATCTCGACGTCACGGGGGCCAAGCGGGTCTGCGACCGGGCAACCTGCGGAGCCTGCTCGATCCTGCTCGACGGAAAACTGGTCTATGGCTGCTCAATCTTGGCGATCGATGCAGAGGGACGCAAGATCGAGACGGTTGAAAGCCTGACTGCCGATGGCACGCTCCATCCGGTCCAGAAAGCGTTTGTCGATCACGACGGTCAGCAGTGCGGTTTTTGCACGCCTGGGTTCGTGATGGCCTGTAAATCGCTGCTCGATCGCCATCCAGAGCCGACACCAGAGCAGATCCAGATGGGGCTGGGGGGCAATCTTTGCCGCTGTGGAACCTATGTTGGCATCAAGGAAGCGGTCACCCAGGCATCCAAGGAGTTGAAGCAGCAGAAGACGAGAGGAGGGCGACGCAATGGCTGAGTACAAATGGCCTGAGGAGGGCAAACGGAAGTACATCGGCAAGCGGATTTCGCGCATCGACGGTCCGGACAAGGTGAGCGGGAAGGCGAAGTATACCTACGATATCAACCGGCCGGGGATGCTCTTCGGCAAGGTGCTCCGGTCACCCCACGCGCACGCCAAGATCGTCAGTATCGACATCAGCGTGGCAGAGAAGATGCCTGGC
>JBMUAP010000140.1:0-7221 GCA_049454155.1 Blastocatellia bacterium | reverse complement strand
TCGGCGAAGCGCTCCTTGCCCCTCAGGATCCCGGCCTTGGTGGCGAGCGCGTCGTCATCGAACAACCCGTTGAGTTCCGCTTTGCCGACAAGACCTTTGGAGAGATTCGGCGGGGCCTCAAGGTCGCTCCCGCCCTCACCCTGACCGTCACTCCGACCATGCTCGTCCTGCCCGCGGGAAGCCGCCAGCGAACCCGCGAGATTTCGGTCGAGATCACCCACAATGGACGCCAGGAGTTGGAGGGCTCAGTCCGTCTCGCGGTCCCTGCCGGTTGGCAGATCGAGTCCGACCCGCGTCCCCTGCGCTTTACCCGGCAAGGCGAGAAGACGGCCCGTCTCTTCCAGGTGACTCCTCCGCAAGGCCTGACCGGCACCTTCGATCTCCAGGCGGAGGCCGAGGCCCGTGGCCAGCGCTTCACCATCGGCTATACACCCATCTCCTACCCCCACATCGAAACCCACTTTGTCTATCGTCCTGCCCGAACGCAGCTCCGCCTCTTCGATGTCGAGGTCGCCTCTGGCCTGCGCGTCGGGTATGTCATGGGCAGCGGTGATGAGGGCCCCCGGATCCTTGAACAACTCGGCGTCGAAGTCCACTTGATCGGCCCAGCCGAGCTGGCATCCGGCGATCTCTCCTCTTACCACACCATTGTCCTCGGGATCCGTGTCTACGAGGTCAATGAGCACGTCATCGCCAACAATAACCGCCTCCTCGACTATGTCGCCAACGGCGGAACCCTGATCGTACAGTACAACAAGGAGGAGTACAGCCGGGGCCAGTTCGCTCCCTATCCCATTCAGATGCAACGAGGTGTCCGGGTGACGGATGAGCGGGCTCCGGTGACCTTGCTTGTTCCCGACCATCCCCTCTTCCAATCGCCCAACCGGATTGGTCCCGCCGATTGGGAGGGATGGGTCCAGGAACGTGGCCTCTACTTTCTCAGTCAATGGGACGCGCGGTTCACCCCTCTTCTCGCCGCTCCCGACGAGAAAGGCGCGCTCCAGCGAGGAGGTCAGCTGATCGCTTCTTACGGAAAAGGGCACTATGTCTTTACCGCATATGCTTGGTTTCGTCAGTTTCCTGCGGGCGTGCCGGGGCCGTTGCGTCTCTTCGCCAACCTGGTCAGCCTCCCCAAAACGATTCGGGGCTCTGCCGCTTCCCAGTGACCCAACAAAAAGAAGAGAGGTTGAGATGAAACAACGATTGGAATTTCCTCTGCGATGGCGACAACGCCAGACGAGAGCCTGGGTGGCTGTTTGCCTCCTGCTTTTCCTCTTTCTGATGGTGGGTTGTCGTGAGGAGAAGACGGTGGTGGATCGGGTCGCGCCCCCCACTCCTCTTCCCGCCTCGACTCCCAGTCCAACCCCTGCTGCTCCGCAACCTTCCCCGACAGCACAACCCGGTGCACCACCAATCTTACCGGGGACTTCAGCGAACATTCCTGAAATGCTGACCCGACCCTTTACTCCACAGGAGCTCGATAAGGCGCTGGAGCAGCTCCCCCCAGAGGTTCGTCAGCAGATGCGAGGCTTGGGATATGGTCTTTCGAACAATCCAGCGCCCCTCAAGCCCAGTCCCTCTCCGGCAGTCCAGAAGCCTTCGACCAGACCCTGATTTGGTAACGTCGCTTCGTTCATTGGTACAGGTCAGATTGGAGGGAGGATGGGAGAAGAGCCTGAGCAGAAGCGGTTGACCCTTGCCTGGTCCGCAGGAGCGACCATCTCCTCGCAAGTTGTTGGGGGATTGCTGCTTGGCTACCTGCTCGACCGATGGCTCGGCACGGATCCCTGGCTGAGTGTCACTGGTGTTGTTTTGGGAACCCTTTCCGCCTTCATTGGACTCTATCGTCTCATGTTACGCATCGACAAAGAGTGAGGCCACCTCGTCCAATCTCCTCAATCGATCACGGACCGATCGTTGACTGGAAGGAGGTGGCCACGTGGTTCAAAAGCGCATCTGCTCGAGGCGTTCGATGCGGGCCTGGGTCGAGGGGTGGGTGCTGAAGAGGCTCGCCAGCCCTCCCCCGGCAAATGGGTTGATGATGAAGAGATGGGCCGTAGCTGGGGAGCCGGCGTGCATCGGAATCTGCTTGCTCCATCCTTCGATCTTTCGCAGCGCAGAGGCCAGCGCCAGCGGATCACCCGTCAGGCGGGCTCCCGTCTCATCGGCAATGAACTCCCTCGAACGGGAGATGGCCATCTGGATCATCGGGGCGGCAAATGCTGCAATGACCATTCCGATGATCGCGACCAGCGGGTTGGGCCCCTCATCGTCATCCGACCGGCCAAAGAGCCCTCCGGCGAAGATGGCAAACTGCGCCAAGTACCCGATGGCTCCGGCAAGCGCCGCCGACACCGTCATGATCAAGGTATCCCGGTTGGTGACGTGCGCCAACTCATGCGCCATTACGCCGGCCAGCTCGCGTCGATCCAGCATGCGCATGAGCCCTTCTGTGACGGCAACCGCCGCCTTCTCTGGGCTGCGACCGGTCGCGAAGGCGTTGGGCGTCTCCTCCGGGATCACATAGACCTTGGGCATCGGCATCTGCGCACGCTGAACCAGCTCCCTTACCATTCGATAGAGCTCCGGGGCCTCTTGCTCCGTTACCTCTTGTGCGCGGTACATCCGCAGCACGATCTTGTCTGACCACCAGTAGCTCGCAAAGTTCATCCCTCCGGCCAAGAGCAGCGCCATCAGGAGACCTCCGCGCCCCCCCAGCGCTTGGCCCAGAGTGAGCACCAGCGCTGTCAACGCCGCTAACAACATCATTGTCTTCATTCGATTTCCTGTCATCGTTCCTTCCTTCTCTTCGATCTCTTCTCCAAACGTCCTCTCTCAACCCAGCATTTGAAAGCTCGCCGATCTTTCTTGCCGAACTGTTACCGAATTATGACTCTTCTTTCGCGGCTCCGCCATTCGTCGTCCGTTCGGGGGGCCCCTTCATGTGGCATGGATGTGGCGTGCCACCTGCGAATCAACGATTCCGGTCCCCGTTCATTTTGTAACGGAGCACGGAAAGGTCGTCAAGCCCCCCTCCTGGAAGAGAAAAAAGGAGCCGTGACAGGAGAGGGCCCTCTTCCATCACGGCTCGAATGATTACTACGAAGGGGATCCGCTTCTGAAGGCGCGGATCCAACAGGGAGGTAACTCTTAGACACACTTCGAGAAGCCACAGTCGCGACAAGTGTAGCAACCACCGGCGTATTCGATCTGGCGGCTCCCACACTCTGGACAGGTGGAGACCACTTTCCGTGCATCGATCAGGGGAGGCGTCGTCCCCGCCACCCCCGGTTGAAGTGAGAGTTTGGCGGCGGCACGCGCAGAATCGGGCTGGTTGTGCAGCCGACGTTTGGTGGTCAGGATGCACTCGGCAACGATCTGCTCCGGAGAGGTGCAGAGGCGCTCATTGAACCAGACAGAGTGGTTGCCGATCACTTTGCTGAGGCTGGCCGCTACCTCATCCGGCTCAAAGCCCCCTCGCAGCATCTTCGAGGCCAGCAGACCGACCGAGACCGAGAGTCCGGCTCCGGTCGCGAAGATCTCGAGAACACGCGTCCCATCGTGGTTGACCGTCACGTAGAGGTTCTGATGATCGAAGGGGATCTGCCACGTCGAGCCGATCAGCTCACGCGGTCGCTCGACCCGGAGTGCAGCGGCCTTCTCTGTCGTATCCCAGCTCGTGACCTGCTCCACTGGACTACTCGCCTCAGAAGCGGGGGCGGCCTCGGCAGTTGGTGCCGTCGGCGCTTTGCTGACGGCTGTCAACACCTGATCATCCCGCGATCCATCGCGGTAGTAGCTGACCGCCTTGACTCCCATCTTCCAGGCCAGCCGGTGCACCCGGTCGGTCTCTTCCAGCGTATAGCTCGACGGGGCGTTGACAGTCTTCGAGATCGAGTTGTCGACGTGGTCTTGAAAGGCTTTGAGGACGCGCAGATGGTCGTCCGGATCGAGGGTCAATGCGTCGACGAAGTAGTCGGGCAGCTGGTCGCGGTGCTCGACGATGTAGGTCGCCGCCCGCTCGATCGAAGCGGGATCGGTCTGGTCCAGATCGATCCCGAGCACCTTCGCGGCGACTGGATGCGCGTAGGTCCGGGTGCCCAGCGTGTCCCGGCGCACGTAGGCGTAGGAGAAGTTGGGTTCACAGCCAGAACTGGTCTCTGCCACCAGCGAGATCGTTCCCGTTGGCGCGACGGTCGTCACCTCATAGTTGCGCGGCGTCAGCGGAATCGAACGGTCGAGCCCAACCTCATCGTAGAGCATCTGCTCGTAGAGGTCCCGGTTCGGTTCGAATTCGGGCATGACCCCCTTCTCCTCTCCGAGCGCGAGCGAGGCCTTCCACGCCTCCTTGCGGAAGAAGTCCATCATCCGGTCAGCATAGAGGGCGGACTCTTCGCTTCCGTAGGTGATCCGTTTCTGGAGCAGCAGATCGGCGAACCCCATGATGCCAAGACCGACCGGCCGGGTGCGATGGACTGTCTCGTGAATCTCGGGCAATGGCCAGTCACAGGTGTCGATGACGTTGTCGAGGAAGCGGACTGTCCAGTAGATCGCCTCTCCAAACCGGTCCCAATCGAGGTCATCCGCCGCTTCGTCATAGTACTTGGCGACATCGATCGATCCGAGGTTGCAGGCGTTGTAGTCGTGCAGCATCTGTTCGGCACAAGGGTTGGACGCCCGCTTCAGTCCCATCGAGTTTCGCAAGGGATTGTGCCGATTGACGTTGTCGATAAAGATGATTCCGGGCTCGGCCCAGCGGTGTGTCGAGGAGATGATCCGTTCCCAGATGTCTGGGGCGTAGACGAGACCCGGTCGTGGGGGGGCCTCTCCGCGATAGGTGTAGTCGCCACCCTGGCCGTCGTTGGCCTTGGGGTCGTGGATCGCGACCTCCCACGGGACGCCGTTGAACTCCGTCTGGAACCACTCCTCGTTCTCGACCGCCTCGAGAAAGCGGTCCGTGACTGTCACGGAGATATTGAAGTTGGTCAGGCTCTTCTGGTCGTTCTTGGCGTGAATGAACCGCAGAATGTCTGGATGGGAGACGGCGAGAATCCCCATATTGGCACCACGTCGGACCCCGCCCTGTTTGACCGTCTCCGTCATCGTGTTGACGATCTGCATGAAGCTGACTGGACCAGACGCCATGCCGCGACCTTCGCCGACTGGCGTTCCCGCGGGCCGGAGCAGCTCATAGGTCATGCCGGTTCCCCCTCCGCTCTGGTGGATCAAGGCGCACTGCTTGGCATGTTCCATGATGCCTTCAAGCGAATCCGGGACTGGCAGGACGAAACAGGCGGCGAGCTGCCCTTTCGGCTTCCCTGCATTGACCAGGCAGGGAGTGTTGGGAACGAAGGACCGCTCCATCATCAGTCGTGTCATCTGGAAGGTGAACTCTTCGTAGCGTTGCGGGCTGGTCTCCGCCCGTGCAACGTGCGAAACGACCCGCTTGACAATGTCTTCCCACTGCTCCAGCGGATTCCCCTGCAGATCCTTGAGAGAGTAGCGCTTTGCCACGACTCGCTGCGCATTGATCCCGAGCGTAGTCGCGGGGCTGGCAAAACGGACAATCTTCTGTTTACTGACGCTCATGGCCATCTCCCTATCTTATTTTTTGGGGTTATTTTCCTATATGCTATGTGCTATATGATTTTCAGATGTGTTGATCGGGCTTCCTTTTGCTGATCCCTCGCACCGCGAACACTGACGAACCCATCTGTCTGGGAAGGAGACTCATCCCCTGTCACCGTCTGATTTTCACCCGACCCAAGATCTCTAGCCGGCCAGGAAGCCACAAGAAGAAAGGCCCACTGATCGGGCCTGAACCAACAGGAATGAGAACCAGCAACTCGGGCGATCGGTTGCCAAAGGCAACCGAAAACGGCCGAAAATGGTATGCGCTAAGTTGACCCAGGAGGGCATCCACCGGGAACTGAGTAAGCTCCTCGATCGAGAGCCGATAAATTGATTTAACGACGGGGGAGACTATAGTCCACTAGATACAGAGTTGTCAACGCTCAATCTTCCTATATCTTGTGGTGGTTCTCCCTTTCTCTTTTTTGCCGTCCAGGTCTGGCCGGCCCATTTCGCTAAGTGAAGGTACCGAAAGACCTACCCTGTTTTCTCTCCACAACCCGTGCGACAAGGGGGGCGATCGGGGACGCAACCCCGGGCGTCTGCTGGGGGAGTCGGTTGCCACCCGGGGGGCTCAGGTGCTACTCTGAACGACTATTCCGAGGAGAAAGAGACGCTCATTGGGAGCGTCAACGGCTGGCGAGGGCTCTTTGACCCAAGGCAGTCCTGGGTGGCGCGGTCCCGCTGTGTCCCGCTGTGTCCCGTTATAAGGACTGGAGGAGAGAGATGACGGCTTTGATTGTTCTTCTATATGGCATCCTGGTCGCAGTCGGTGGTGTGATGGGCTACGTCAAGGCTGGGAGCGTCGCCTCACTTATCTCTGGTGGGGGGGCGGGCTTGATCCTGCTGGGAGCCTCTGTCGCGATGATGCGGGGAAGCTATGCCCTTGGCTGGTGGATCAGCCTCTTGGTGGCGCTCCTGCTGCTGGGGCGGTTTGGGATGGCCGCGATGAACGACTTCAAGCTCATGCCCGGTGGAATGGTCATTGTAATGAGCCTGATCGTGCTCGCGGTTCTCCTTATCCACCGGACCCGCTAAAAGAAAGCCTGCCAAGCGGGTAAGAGTCTGAGCATCCCTTCTCGAAGGGCTCCCCCAGACCTTCCTCGCGGTCGATCCCCGGATCGTCTCGATTCAGACTGCACTGATTGAGAGCGTGGGGAGAGAGTGTATTGAGACAGATAGACTTGTCATTTCCCACCGGGAATTGGCCTCTTTGATCTCTGGGTAACCCAGAGCGACATCACCATACAGTGGAGGTAGAGACGATGAGCGATGTGGTCTACAAGGCAAAAACCTTCGATCTGAGCGGACTGACCGGCATCTCGGATGGCACGCTGGCCATGCATTTCAAGCTCTATGAGGGGTATGTGACCAACACCAATCTTCTCAATGAGCAGATTGCCGAGTTGGGACGCGGGGAGGTTACCGCGAAAGAGATGCCCGTCTATTCTGAGCTGACGCGCCGACTTGGATTTGAATACAATGGAATGGTCTTGCACGAGTGGTACTTCGGCAATCTGACGAAGAGCGGAGGGGGCGATCCAGCGGCTGGATCGGCCTTCTTGCAAGCCGCCGGCGGCTTGCAAGAAG
>JBMUAP010000139.1:0-7245 GCA_049454155.1 Blastocatellia bacterium | reverse complement strand
CGGTCGTTCCCAAAGAGCAAGGGTCAGCGCAACCACCTCAAGGCCAAGAAAGATGGCCGGCGTCAGCGGATATCCAGGTGTCAGAAAGATCCCTTCCCCCTTGGTCCGGGAGGTGCGGCGCGAGATCACCCAGACACCACTGACCGTCAGCGCGGCGATCAAGGAGAGGGAGGCACCGATGTAGATCAGAAGGGTCTCGAACTCGCCGGTCAGGACCAGCACGATTGCGATCCCGGCCTGGGCGATGATCGAGACTGATGGGACTCCCCGTCGCGGCCCGACCCGCCCGAAGACGGTCGGGGCGACTCTATCCCGCGCCATGGCATAGTAGACGCGGGGCCCGGCTGCCGTCATGGCGCTGATCGATCCGAGGATCGTAATTGTCACCAGCAGGCTGATGGCGGTGCCACCCGCAGGTCCAAAGAGCCGCTCGGCCGCGACCCGTCCGATCGCGATCGTCGGCGTCCACTCCCCCGCTGGAACCGCGTAGAGAAAGAGCAAGTTGAGGCCCAGGTAGAGCAGACAGACGGCCACTGTCCCCCCGACCAACGCCCGCGGCAGCGTGCGCCCAGGATCCCGGACCTCCCCGGCGAGATAGGCCGCCGCATTCCACCCACTATAGGCAAAGCTGACCTGGATCAGGGCGACCCACCAGACGCCCGTCGGTGTCGCCCCGGCCATCGCCCCGTCCCAAGACCCTTTTCCCGTCAGGAAGCCGACGGCCAGCAACAGGACGATCGATCCAACGACGGTTCCGGCGAGCACTGTCTGGAGCCGACCACTCGGCCGCACCCCAAAACTGTGAAAGGCCGCGAGCGCGAGGATCAGGAGAGCCGCGAGCCCCGCGCTCTGCGAAATTCCCAAGCCCTCGACCAGCGGTCGGCTCCCCTCCCACCCAAAGAGCGAGGCGGCATAGGCCGTTGCCGCCAGCGACGAAGCGGCAATCGCCGCGGAAAACCCGACGAAGAAGGAGATCCAGCCGCTGACGAATCCCCAGACCGGACCAAAGATGCGCGTGAGGTACTGGTACTCTCCCCCCGCCTCCGGCATGCGCGTCGAGAGCTCGGCATAACAGAGCGCGCCACACAGCGCGAGCCCCCCCCCGAGCGCCCAGATGCCCAGGGCGGCCCACCCGCTGCCGGTCGACGCTCGCACAAAGGCCGGCACCGTGAAGATCCCCGTGCCGATCATGTTGGTGACGACAAAGGCGGCGGCGCCCCATCCTCCCAAGTGTCGATGCAGTTGCCCTTCACCCGCCACCACCACCTCCTCTTGATCCTACTCCCCGATCAACTTGTAGTAGCGTCCCATCCAGTAGGGAAGCAGAAAGTAGGCCCCGTCGTCTTCGCGCTGCCCTCCAACCCCACCATCGAGACGGTAGGGGTTCCCGTTCCACTTCGTCATCGGCAACTCGTCATAGGGCAGAACGTCGAGCGATTGGGCTCGCCCAAACCGATCGGCGAGGAGATCCCGCGTGATATCCGCCCGGTGGGAGTTGGTGACAGTCCATTCGATGAGGTCCATCGGAATCTCGCGAAGGGTCCGCAGCGACGCCTCCTGATCGAACTCGGACGTGCGTTGCCCGACGGCGTAGATGAAGTTCCAGAGTGGATTGCGCTCTGGTCGTTCGACCTGCCATGACCGTTCCAGGCTGTCGAGATAGACCTTGCGCAGCGCCTCGTCGGTCTCGTACTGGAGGAGCGGGTAGTAGGAGAGAAAGGCCAGCTCATCGTCCGAGTGGTTGATGTATCCGGGATAGTTGATCTTCTGATTCCGCGTCAAGAGGTGATAGCGATGGGTCCGGATGAGATCGTCGTAGGCTGCCTGATACCGTGGATTACCGGTCAGGTGAATGGCGACCCGCAGGTGGGACAAGAGGTGAAGCGCGCGCAGCCCGGTCTCGGTGGCGTCCTTCCAGATCTCCTGCGGCCCCCACCATCCCCAGAGTGTCCGCTTCCCATCGACGTCGATCAGTTGGTAGTTGTTGTCGAGAATGTGATTGGTCAGACGGGTGACTACCTGACGGATCCGCTCCTTCTCGGCTGGATCGGCAACGAGATCGGAGTAGATGGCAAAGATATAGTAGTGGCCAACGATCTCATCGGAGCTGGTGTCGGCCTTCCAACGCCAAACTCCATCCGGCGTGTCGTGCCATTCCCCATCCTTGGGCTGGAGGTCGACTCCCTTGCGGATGAAGGAGCGGGCAGGGAAGCCGGGAATCCCGGAGATCTCTTCGAGGCGAAGCAGGGCCTGCATCCCTTCCCGGGCGGCAGCCAGCGCCTCTGGTTCACCGGTGACGCGGTAGCGATAGGCCTCTGCCGCAACATACATCGCCGTCCAGAGCCCATCGTTGTCCGACGAGACCATCTGGTTGCTGGTCAGGTCACCGGGGCGGGTCAGGCGCGAGTCGGCCGTCAGTCCGTGGCGGACGTGGCGCGCCCGCAGCCGCGCCTGAAAGTGGCGTGCCTTCTCGGCCAGCGTCATCTGGCGCTCCTCGATGAGACTGAACCCGGCGGGAGTCTCGCCCCACAGTTCGTACTCGCCGGTCGCCGGATCCCCCCGTCCGACAGCGCGCCCCGTGACGCGATCGTCCGGCAACCACCGCCGGCCCGCCAGGTAGCGAATCGGGATTGCGCCGGCCGCCGTGCTGTAGCGAATCAGTCCCCGGGAGGTCCCCAGCCAGACCGTCGATGGCCCCATGCGCAGCACGATCTGGACCGGTGTCACTGGCAGGACGCCTTTGGCCGGAATCCACTCCGGCTCCTCCGTTCCCCTCTGGCGGACGACCCCGTTCCCGAGCGCCCGGTACTCCCCATCGACCGGATCGCGGTGGAGCCGGACCATCCCCTTCGTCTGCCGGGCAAACTCCTCGGCACTCACCGGCTGGGCACTGATCTGCAGATACCGCATTGGCTCGCTCTGTCCTGCCCCGGCGACGGGAGCCCCGATGGCTCCTCCACCGAGGGCCCATCCACACAGCAGGGCCATGAGCCCAGCCGCCTTGCTTCTCTTTCCTGTCATCTTCATCTGCTTCGTTTCGTCCAACAAGAGTCTTCCAACGGCCCAATCTGCAACGGCCCGATCCGGATTCGTCTACTGTGGGGTGCGGAGCCACGTGCGGCTCAAGAATAGTTGGATCAGGCCAAACTTGGCCAGATCGAGTGGCAGCATAGCACGGGGGCCTTGCCGCGGGAAGCTCTTCGCGATCCCCCTGCCAGAATGGGGTGAGGAGCGGTGCTTGGCGCATCGCCTGCTCACTTCACTTCCAAGGGGCGCCAGTTCCTCTGCGCAGGCGGTGGCCCTTTCGAGGCGCCAGTCCACTCCAGAATTCACGTCTTCCGTCGGGCCAGACGACCCCGATCCCCGCAAGCTGCTTGGCCGGACCCAGCCCGAAGAGCAGCCGTGGGTCGTGGGCCGAGAGGTAGCTGCCATCGGTGTGGGCGCGTCGCCACTGCGGAGGCTCCCCCTCCACTACCACTGCGACTCGGCCCCCCAGTGCCCCTGGACCTTCCAACTCCACCCGCACCCAGGCCGGCGGAGGCGTCTGCTGCAATCGTCGATTGCGCAGCACCCGGGCGGGGCCGTTGTTGTTGGTGACGACGAGGTCGGGCGCACCATCGTTGTCGAGATCCCCGACCGCTGTTCCCCGGCTCACTTCAGAGAGCGCGAGGGCGCGCGCCCCGGCGGGGCCGGTCACCTCCTCGAAGAGCGACAGTCCGCCTTGGCGGATCTGCCGGAAGAGCTGGTTGCGCTGGTGAAAGGGGTAGGCCTCGCCGCGCAGTCCGGGAAGCAGCGTCACCGCGCCATTGGCCATGAAGAGGTCGAGCCACCCATCGAGGTCATAATCCAGCCAACTGACGCCGAATCCGGTCGACAGAAAGGTCGGTTGCGTCAACCGCAGGTCGATCGTCGCGTCTTCAAAAAGGGCTTCGCCCCCCTCGCTGAGGTTGCGGTAGAGCGTGCTCCCTTGGCGGGTCAAGTTGGTGACCAGGATGTCGATATCGCCGTCCCGGGCGAAGTCCTCGGCGGCGATGCCCATGCCCGCGCGCGCCATTCCGTCTGCGGCATAGGCGGCGCCCGCGACCAGTCCTCCCTCCGTGAAGGTTCCATCCCGCTGGTTGAGCCAGAGGTGGTTGGCCGCACCATCGTTGGCGATGTAGAGGTCGATCCACCCGTCTTGATTGAAGTCGCCGCTGACGACTCCGAGCGCTGGTCCGGCGGCTTTGCCGATCCCCGATTCGATGGTCACGTCGCGAAAGCGCCCGTCTCCTTCATTGCGGAAGAGCTGGTCAGCGATCGGACGGTAGGCTGCTGGGGCACAATAGTCTCGTTCCCCGGTTGGCGCGAGGCACTGCTTGTTTCCCGCGACGGTGAAGTCGACATACTTGCAGACGTAGAGGTCCAAGTCCCCATCGCGGTCATAGTCGAGAAAGACCGCGCTCGTGCCCCAGCGGGAATCGCCGACGCCGGCGGCGGTGGTGACATCACGAAACGTCCCATCTCCGTTGTTGCGCAGCAGCACCTGTCGGTCGAAGCCTGTCAGGTAGAGATCGACGTGCCCGTCCGCGTCGTAATCTCCTGTCGCCACGCCCATGCCGTAGTGGTCGAGCCCCGCGCCGCTCGCCTTCGTCGCGTCGGTGAAGCGGAGCGTTCCCCGGGGGATCAGCTCGTTGCGGTAGAGTTTGTTGCCGGGTGACCAGCCACTCGGGGGAGGGAAGAGCCGCGCCGCGTCCCCTTTGGTCGGAGAGAGCTGGCTCCCTTGCAGGAGGTAGATGTCGAGGTCGCCATCGCGGTCGAAATCGAAGAGGGCCACGCCCGCCCCCATGATCTCGGGCAAGTAGAACTCCCCCGTCGCACCGGTCTGGTGATCGAAGCGCACGCCGCTCGAAACGGCAATCTCCTCGAAGAGGGTCTCCTCGACACGTTCCCGCTTCGTTGGTGACTGCCCGGGGGCGAGGCCTGCCACGACTGCCCCCGCCAGCATCGACCCGATCAAGAGGAGCAGACCGGGGGAGAGGGGCCGGCTCAGGCGTCGCCGGTGGCGGGCAAGGTACTTCCCGGGCCCGCTTCTCTTCTGCAATGAGTCGTCAGTGTTCATCGAAGTCATCCCGAAATCTTTCCAAGAGATTGCTCACACGAAGACACGCAGGAAATTGCTCACGCGAAGGCGCGAAGTTTTTGGTCGTTCAATGAGAGAATGCTGATCTTTCATCGTCTTCGTGCCTCCACGCCTTCATGAGAGATCGTCCCCATGTTCACCGCTCGTCTCGTCAAGGGGTGGCGAGGCGGGCGAGATCCCGGTCGATCGATTGGACCAGTTCCGCCAGTTGCAGTCGGCGCGCCCGTTCCCGCGCCTCTTCCAGGTGTCGCCGCCCGGCCTCCCGGTCCCCAGCCCGCACCTGGGCGGCGCCGAGGGCATAGAGGTAGCGGGGGGTCTCGCGGTCCTCTCCCAATTGGACGGCACGCTGCAGGGCCTGGATCGCCTCCGGCGTCTCTCCCTTCCAGAGGAGCATCCGCGCCAGCTGAAAGTGGGACTCGCGGTCGGAGGGCCGGTTCGTCGCGGCACGGCGGTAGTGTTCGAGGGCGGCTGGGTAGCGCTGTTGCAGCTCGGCGATCCGACCCAGGTTGAAGGGAGCCTGCGGGTGGAGCGGATTGATCGTCAGGCATCGCTCGAAGGCCTCGATCGCCCGGGGGTAGTCGCCTTCCGCCGCCAGCATCACGCCATAGTTGTAGTGGCCCTCGGCGAGGTTGGGATTGAGCTGCTGCAGGGCTCGATAGGCCGCTTCCGCCTTCTCCCGCTGCCCGGTGCGCGCGTAGAGGGTGATCAGGTTGAGCTGGACCTGCTCGAAGCGGGGATTGATCGAGAGCGCCCGTTGATGCGCCTCGATCGCTCCCGCCAGATTGCCCGCCGATTCCAACTCGACGCCACGCTGCAGGTGGAGCGCGGCGCTCCCATTGAGCGACTGAACGGTCTGGAGCAGTGGATCTTCCAGCACGGGACGGATCAATTGGTGGAGTTGGGAGAGCCGGGCGTGCTCCGCCGCCTTCTCCCGTTGGCCGAGCCGTCGATAGGTGGTCGACAGTGCGTAGTGGGCCGCACCGAAGAGCGGGGAGAGCCGGATCGCCTCTTCGAGGGCGGCCACCGCTGCGGTGTGCGACCCTTCGGCGGCCAGTACCCGGCCCAGCCCGTACATGACCAGCGCCTCCCGCTTCTGCTCGTGCGCTAACGATTGATAGAGGGAACGGCTCTCCGCGCGTGCTCCCGTCGCCATCAACGAATCGGCCAGGCGCAGTCGCGCTTGCCAGTAGGCGGGGCGCCGCCGGACTGCCTCTTGGAAGGAGAGAATTGCCTGGTCATGCCGGCCCAGGTTGGCCTCGACCACTCCCTGGAGGTAGGTCCACTCGAAGGGAGAGGCCGCCAAGGCGCGGGCACGCCGGTAGCACTGTGCCGCCGCCTCGAACTCTTCATACGCCTGGAGCACCATCCCCAGTCGGCCTGCCCGCTCCGCACTGCGCGGTTCGGCACGCGCCTCCGCCGCCGCGCGGGCGATCTGCGCCCGGGCCTCCTCTCCGTAGCGTTCGGGGAGGAGGACAGGGAGTTCCGGCAAGGACTCCTGTGCTGCTCCGAGGACCGTCCCGATCATCAGCAGCAGGATGCCCCCGCATTTGCCGGGAAATCTCTTGGGACTGGCGATCATCGGGCCGCCCTCCTCGGTGCCACTTTGCTCAGCCAGTCGAGCAGCGCCGTCTGGTAGAAGGCCCACTCCGGACGGCCCTCCCAGTTCTCCAATCCGTGGGGGGCTCCGTTCAGTTCGACCGAGGTCACCTCGGCGCCCACCTCCCGTAACCGTTCGACCATGGCCTGATGTTGTGAGTAGAGGCCGTCCGCTGTTCCGCAGAGCAGCAGCAGCGGAGGCATCGGCGGCCCCTCCGGCTTGAGGTGAGGCAGCGGCGAGTACGTGGCCAGGAGCGCCCGCTCTGCCTCTCCGTATGACTCGATGCCAAAGAGGCGGGACGGGATCGATCGTGGCGCCAGCGGACCGGGCCGTGCCATCGCCGTCAGGTCGTAGACACCGTAGAAGGAGACCACTCCGGCGACGCCCCGCTGCTGGGTGGCGAGATTGATGTCGAAAGGACCCGTCTGGGGGACGCCGGCGCTGTTAGCGCTGACGATGCTGTGGAACTGGATCTTGCTGCCGTCCCCGTATCCGGAACCGAAGGCGATGGCGGAGGCGCTGTTGTCAT
>JBMUAP010000138.1:0-7245 GCA_049454155.1 Blastocatellia bacterium | reverse complement strand
CGAGGTTGGCCCGGGGGACGAGGTGATCACTTCCCCCTACACCTTCTTTGCCACGGCCGGTACGATCGCCCGGATCGGCGCCCGCCCTGTCTTTGTCGACATCGAACCCGACACCTTCAACCTTGATCCAGAGCTGCTCGAAAGGGCAATCACCCCGCGCACCAAGGCGATCATGCCCGTTCATCTTTTCGGCCAAATGGCCGAGATGGATCGCTTGATGGAGATTGCCAAGCACTACCGCCTTCCGGTGATCGAGGATGCGGCACAGGCCATCGGGGCTGAATATAAAGGACGCCGCGCAGGCTCGATCGGGGATCTCGGCTGCTTCAGCTTCTTCCCTTCCAAGAATCTTGGCGGATTCGGAGACGGCGGAATGGTCACGGCGCAGGACCCCTCCCTTGCTGACCGCGTTCAACTTTTACGTGGCCATGGGATGCGTCCCAAGTACTACCACCAGTTTATCGGGGGGAATTTTCGACTCGACGCACTTCAGGCTGCTGTTCTGCGCGTCAAACTGAAATATCTTGATGGTTGGTCAGAATCCCGACAACGGAATGCCGCCACCTATCACCGACTCTTTGCCCAAACCGGGCTTGCTTCCGTGATCCTGCCGACAGAAGCTCCAGACAGACGTCACATCTATAATCAATTCGTCATTCGTGTTCCCCAGCGTGATAAGGTCATCCAAGCCCTGCGCGACGCTCAAATTGGAGTTGAAATCTACTATCCAGTTCCCATCCACCTCCAGGAATGCTTTGGTTATCTTGGATATCGGGAAGGAGATCTTCCCCATAGCGAGCAGGCAGCCCGGGAGACCCTCGCCCTCCCGATCTATCCTGAATTGAGGGAAGACGCTCAGGAACGGGTTGTCCAAGTGATTCACCAAAGTTGCAACTGATCCAATCTCTCGGGCTCTTGGCGATCCAGCTCGATTCAGCCTATCTCGCGAGGTTGGTGGTTGATCCTTGCAGGCGATTCAAGTGTGTCCAGCAGACGAACTACCAAGATCGACCTGTTTGGGGAGCGGCGACCGCCCTTGCAAAAAGATCATAAGGAAAAATCAGATACTGTCGATCCAGAAGAAGTACCCACCTGTCTTGAAAACAGCCAAGTGGGACTGAGGAAGAGCCTTGCCGAATTGGAGAGAGAGAGGGCTCGACTATCGCGGGAACTCTCCTCCTGGATTGAGTGGGCTGGGGAGATCAACGCGCATCCAATCCGGTACTTTCTCTTCAAGAAGAGGAGGAGAGCTCAGCATCGATTTATCCAGGGAAGAGATCTGGCTATTTCGCTGATGGGTCGACTCGGCAAGTTCTTCCCAATCTTCTTACCTTCTTTGCGTCGTCGGAGAACCGAAGAAGATCGAAATCAAGGTAAGGAATTCCCGAACAAGGTAGGCGAAAGTACAGAGGGTTCCCGGGACAGTCGATCTCAAGACATCCTTTTCTTCTCTCTCTCTTCCCCACAAAGGCAAGACCTGTCTTTGGCTGTTGGCGAATATGTGAAGAGAGGCCATCGGGTTTTTTGGATCTCTCCATCACTGGTTCAGCGTCCCGACCCGGGATACGAACTGGATCCAATTGATGGATTGATGGGCGGGTATTTGGTCAGATTGCACGCCAAAAGCAATCGATTCCTCCTGACCGACATACTCCCCAGTACAGAGTTTCTCCCGCTCAAAAAAAGCTTGGCATGCTTGTTGCAAGATTTTGCGATTACATCCAGTGTTTCACTCTTTCAACACCCCTTGTGGTTGAGCCTGATTCAGTGCATTCCCAATTCATATCGAGTGTTCGATCATCAGTGGAAATCTGTTGTGCTGGCCGAAGAGGACAAGGATCCGCTCATTTCACCGACTGAATTGGTTCGTTCAGCAGATGTTGTACTGGTCGACCGGTCTTGGGATGAACAGATCCCGGAGACATACGCGAGGAAGATCAGGCTTGTCACGGATCCAGCAGATCAGGAGTGTCTTGGCGATGCTCTCGCTGCAATCGTCAAAGAAGGAGAGAATGCCTTCCCTCTTCAAGGATGGGCACGACGTGCAGACGATCTCGAAAAACTGATTGAGACGATTCCCCTGCCGCGCGTGAGCGTCATTGTCCTCACCCACAACAACCTCGAAATGACAAAAACCTGTTTGCGCAGTGTCATCGAGTGGAGTCAATACCCAAACCTCGAGGTCTTGGTGGTCGATAACGCTTCCACCGATGGAACGGTCGATTACCTCAAGGAATTTCAACGTCACCACGAATTGGTCAGTGTAATCTTCAATCGATACAATATGGGATTTGCCGCTGGCAATAATCTCGGGCTGGCGGCGGCAACAGGCGAGTATCTCGTCTTGCTCAATAATGACACAGTCGTGACAGAGGGATGGATCCTGACACTCCTCCATCACTTGTCGGATCATCCTGACATTGGACTGCTTGGCGCCGTGACCAACAATATCGGAAATGAAGCGCAGGTCAAGATCGGCTATGAGAGCCTCGACGAGATGCCCGAGAGATCCCGTGCCTACACGCTGGCCCATTTGGGCGAGCTCCTCTTTCTCCGCACGGTAGCCTTCTTCTGCGTGATGATGCCGAGACAAACATATACCATCTGCGGGCCAATCAGTGAGGAGTATGGGATGGGTTTCTTCGAGGATGATGATTACTGCCGCAAAGTGGAAAAGGCTGGGTTGAAGATTGCGTGCGCGGAGGATGTCTTCATCCACCATCATCTTTCTGCTTCGTTCAATAAGTTGAAACTGAAGGAACGACAGGCTCTCTTTGACAGGAACAGAGCGATTTACGAAAAGAGGTGGGGGAGGTGGGTTCCGCACCGTTACCGCTATTGAGCAAGATGATGCATCAGGTAAAAATCTGTGCGCAGAGCTGGCTCGTACGTCTGTGGAAAGCGTGAATGGCCGCGAGGGACAACCTGAAACACAAGAGTAGACCAAGAACAATTACGCGAGGATGACCTCCGTAATGTCGAGGTGTGGGGGATCGTTCCGCCAGGCAGCAAGGACCAGATCTGCACGCTGGCCGACACGGATCGACCCTCTCTTCTCTCCGAGCCCCAACAACTCACTGGGATTGGCAGTGGCCATCCGGACAGCTTCTCCAAGGGACACCCCTCCGTAGGCGACCGTCAAAGCGATGGCGGTTGGCATCTCGAGGACAGAGCCGGCCAGGTAAGGGGTGCCAGGAAGATTGACTCGACGGGCCGGAGTCACTTCGACCTCGACATTGCCGAGGTAGTGTTTGCCAGAGGGCAGCCCAGCCGCGGCAATCGCATCAGTGACGAGGATGGTGCGGGCAGGCGACTTGACCCGGACAAAGCACTTGACGACCGATTCAGGGAGATGGTGCCCGTCGACGATCAGGCTGGCCGAGAGCCGATCATCGGCGAGCTGTTCCCAGATGTAGTTCGGGTGGCGATCAATCTTGGCGTGGGAGCCATTGCCAAGGTGGGTCGAGAGACGGGCACCAGCGTCGACCGCCGCCCGGATCTGCGTCGCAGATGCAGCGGTGTGTCCAATGGCGACAACGAGGCCAGACTGACTGGCTTGCCGGATGAATGGGAGTGCCTCCGGCCATTCGGGGGAGAGGGTGACGATCCGGATTCGGCCCTCGGCCAGGCTTTGCCAACGCTGGAATTCAGTCCAGTCCGGGGGGCGCACATCGGCCTGCGGATGGGCTCCCCGCGGACCATCTTCCAAAGAGATGTAGGGGCCTTCGATATGCAGCCCGATGACCGCTGCCGCTACTTCCGGGTAACGGTTGATCGCGCTCGCGATGGTCAAGATGCAGGCCTCGATATGTTCCGAGGAGCCCGTGATGATGGTTGGGCAGAATCCGGTCACGCCGGTCTTTCGCACATGCCGTGTCGCTTCGAGAATCTCCTCCGGACTGGTCGATGGGGCGTTGAAGTCGATACCGAGATAGCCGTTGAGCTGCAGATCGAGGAAACCCGGGAGCAAATAGAGGCTTTCCGCGCCAACATCGCAGGGGAGGCTCGGAAGGGCGGGCTCGATCGCCGTAATCGTACCGTCGGTAATGGTCAGATCGACCGTCTCTTCTGTTGTCAGCTTTCCACGAATTCGCATTCTTCTACGCTCCAAGTTGTGTGACCCAGTACCCAAGAAGAAGGAGCAGAATAACCCAGAGCCAAGCGAGCAGGAACCCAATCAGGTCAAGACGGTAGCGCTTCCAGCTGAACCGACGCGGCAGCTGGAGCAGATCGACGATCAGGAGAGAATGGCCCTCCTCTGCCAACTTGGAGGCAGGGGGAGGGGCCGTGGGGTCGTCGTAGCAGGTGAGGTTCTCCTCTTCCCCGACCGGGGTGCGCAGCAATCCATAAAAACGCCGGAGCCTCTCTTCTGGAACGGGAGGTGAGAAGAGGCTGACCAGGATGGTCGCGGCAAAAGCTGCGCAGAGGGAGAGGAGCAGTTGCGGCCCCTTCTGCCAGGCGAGAAGTTGACCGGTGACGAGAAAGAGGGTGGCTCCAACGAGAATGCCGGCCCAGGCCCCTCGACTGGTCGTGCGCTGCCAGATGATGCCGACCCACATCGGGACACCAACGAAGGCGACGATCTCGACGAAGTGGATGGTCGCCGAGATGACAGTCGGAATGTAGAGGGCGATGAGCAGGCTCCCGACCGTGATCAGCGCCGAGACGAGACGCCCAACCAGCAGGTAGTGGGCGTCGTCTCCTTCGGGGCGAAGGTAGCGCTGATAGAGGTTGCGGGTGAAGAGGGCGGATCCCGCAATCATGAACGAGGCGCAGGAGGCGATGACGGTGGCGATGATCGCCGCGATCATCAAACCGACGAGCCCAGGCGGGAGGAGCAGCTTGACCATGGCGCCAAAGGCCAGTTCGCGCTTCGCGTCGAGCACGGCACCAGAGAGCGCGCCTTGAACAACCAAGGCGGCGGCAAAAAGTCCGGCCAGTGCCCAGCCAATGGTGCAGAGCCGTTTGATGAAGTTCCCGTAGGTCCAGCCCACTCGGCAGTTCATCTCCGTCTTTCCACTTCCGGCCACGGCCATATGGTGCGGCTGTGCGACGATCCCGACCAGTCCACTGATGACCAGCATCGTGATGGTGAAGAGGGTCAGCTCTTTGGGTGCGATCAACGAGAACATCTGCGGGCTCTCGGCCAGCAGTTGATGCAGTCCGCTGAACCCTCCCACTGCCTCCAGCCCGAAGGGAATCAATGCGAAGGAGAGGATCAGAATGAAGATGCCCTGGATGAAGTCCGTCATGACCGTGGCAACCAGCCCCCCCGCAACCCCGAAGAGGACGAAGAGGGTCGTCACACCCCAGATGATCCAGGGCTCCGGCAGATCGGTGATGGCCGTGATTGTCGTCGCGGCTCCTTTGATGATCGTTCCCTGCCAGAGCATGAAGAGGTAGAGCGCAAAGAGGGAATAGGCAAAGCCCAGTGGCTTGCTGAAGCGCTCCTCGAAGAAGTCGGCGGTCGTCACATACCGCATCCGCCGAAAGATGGGCGAGAGCAGCCAGAAAAAGGGCGTGGAGAAGATCCACATCCATTGATACCAAATCCCAGCCATCCCAATCTGGTAGGTGGCGCCGGCCACTCCAATGGCGTAATCCGCGCGCGTTCCCGTGGTCAATGCCTGCGCGATCATCAGAACCTTGCCAAATCCGCGACTCCCCATGAAGAAGCCGCCCGTATCTTTGACCCGGCGGGAAACATAGAGTCCAAAGATGGTGATCCCGGCCAAATAGGCGATGATGACCACCAGATCAATGACGGTGATTCCAAACATAGGTCCTCGTTCCTTGGGTGCCTTGGCAGCGTTCCCGGAAAATTTCCCCGGAACCAACTGCCCGGAGAGGATCGTATGGGTCACATACATTGAATCCAATGGGAAGGATCCAATGCCGCAGATTCCTGTCTGCCTGAAAAAGTGGGCGCAGTATAGCAGATGTATCAGCTCGACACCGCCTGATTTTGAAGGAATTCACGGTAGATGGCGCCACTTCGACCGCCTGACCAGATTGGAACTTGGCTGTGGTATGATCCTTTTTCTCTCTATCTTCTGCTGGAGAGAGAGGGGCCTCAAATGGCCACCTGCCGCGTTTGGCAGAAGGTGGCGAGAAGAAGCGGCCAATATCCGAGACGAAGGGGAAGCGCATGGAACTGAAGGAGACAGTGAAACTAGCCGCCAGCGCGATCTGGTCACACCGCTTGCGGTCGGCTCTGACTTTGCTCGGGATGATTATCGGGGTCACGGCCGTGGTGATCATCGTCTCGTTGATTCAGGGCTTCAACCGGTATGTGGATGAGAAGATCGCTGGTATTGGGGCTCGCTCGTTCAGTGTGCGTCGCTTTGGTTTTGAAGACTGGCGGACGACCGACACCATTGCCGAAGCGCAGCGTCGCAACAAGGAGCTGACGTTTGCCGATTACGATTACCTGCGCGAGCGGGTGACGCAGGTCGGAGATCTCGGTGCCAAAGCGAATGGGAGTCCCTCGCAGATTCGTCGGGGCAGTGAGACGATGGACTCTGTCACCGTCGACGGGTTGACCTCCAACATCTTCGACATCGAGAAGGTCGATGTCGCCGAAGGGCGTTTCTTCACAGGGGCCGACGATCTGGGAGCCCAGAACATCGCCTTCCTCGGTGCCGATGTCGCCAATAAGCTCTTTCCAAATGGCGGCGCCGTCGGGGAGGAGATCTCCATTCGCGGGATGCCCTACCGGGTGATTGGCGTGGCGGTGGCCAAAGGCACCGTTTTTGGGCGCCCCCAGGATATCTACATCAACCTGCCCCTCCGCACCTACATCAAGAATTTTGGCCCACCCGTTCGCCAACGGGGATTCTATATTGTCGGCACGGCGAAGGACGATAACCGCTTCAGCGAGGCGGTCGAAGAGGTTCGCTCATTGATGCGTGTTCGTCGCGGACTGGGCTACCAGGAGAAAGACAACTTTGGGGTCAATACTCCGGACGCAATCATGGAGGTTCGGGACCAGATTTTGGGGCCAATCTTCATTGCTGCAATCGCTGTTCCTGGAATTGCGTTGGTGGTCGGTGGAATCGTCATCATGAATATCATGCTGGTCAGTGTCACCGAGCGTACCAAAGAGATTGGCATCCGCAAGAGTCTCGGCGCCCGGCAGGGCGACATCCTGCGCCAGTTTCTGATCGAGGCGGTGACCCTCTCGGCGATTGGCGGCACAGTTGGCGTTCTCTTGGCGTGGTTGGCAGGACGGTTGATTACAGCGCT
>JBMUAP010000137.1:0-7291 GCA_049454155.1 Blastocatellia bacterium | reverse complement strand
GGGTGAGGGGCGAGGGGTGAGGGGCGAGGGGGGAGAGCGGAGCTGGTCCAACCGTCGACGCCTGGTGCCCGATCGCCGTATTGACTTGGCTGGGGGGGCGTGATAGCGTGCCGCCTGTCTTTGGAAAAGTTCTTTGCCACTATCATGATGGTTTTGATGACTGGAATGTCTCTGGGATGCATGCGAAATAGTTCGATTTACCCTGATGAGACGACCGGTTCATCTGACAGATGAGAGGTGCCCGCGACACGACTGTCGCGGGAGAATAGGGAAGCGGGTGAGAATCCCGCGCGGTCACCGCCACTGTAACGCCAGCTGCTGCAGCGAAAGGGATCACGCCAGAGCCATTGCTTCTCTCCACATCGGAGGGAAGTGAGAAGGCGGCGTCGAGCCAGTACCCCGGCGAAGTCAGGAGACCTGCCTCTCGTTCTTTCGACGACTCTTCGGATGAAAGAGGACGGCGAGTCTGCTGGAACGGCATACCTGGACGCAGGGTCTCTTTCGGAGGCCCTGACGAAGATCTCTCGTCTGGAATCGCCCCCCCTCTTCTTGCCCGGACTCCCCTTCCTCCTCTTCCCCCTGAGTCCCAGGCGCCCAATATGCAAATGTCCCCCCCGACCGTGAATCGGCGACCCGACTCACCGAGTAGATTTTCGCCTCCCCTCTCGATCCGGAGAGTGGGACGAGCTTGGTCGTCTGTGCCAAAGGGACTGTTGATCGTGTTCTGCCTGCTCCTGATCGGCCCACTGCTGATTGGAGGATGCGGCGGACGGGGACCAAGAGTCGACCGGCCGTCGACATCCAGGCAGACGATCACCGACGGGATGGGACGGGAGGTGACGCTCCCCACGGCACCGGAGCGGATCGTTTCGCTGGCCCCCAACATCACGGAGATCCTCTTCGCACTGGGGGTGGGGGAGAAGGTCGTCGGGGTGACGAGCTACTGCGACTATCCGGCGGAGGCGACCACCCGGGAGAAGGTCGGAGACACGCTCTCCCCCAATCTTGAACGAATCGTTGCGCGGCGGCCTGACCTGGTCATCGTCTCTACGGCGAGCCAGCTCGAATCGTTGACCCAACGCTTGACAACACTCTCCATCCCCGTCTTCGTTTGCCACTCGCGCACGATCGAGGAGATCCTCGACAGTGTCCGGCAACTGGGAGAGGTGACGGGGCGAAGCGAAGCGGGCGCAAAGTTGGTCCGCGAGATGAGGGAGCGGATCGAACGAGTCGAGACAAGGGTCGCCCGTCTGCCCCAGATCCGTGTTCTCTATGTGCTACAAACCCAACCGCTGATCAGTGTGGGGCGGGACACCTACTTGAATGACTTGATTCGTTTGGCTGGGGGAGAGTCGATCACCGCCAGTGAGGTGGGGTATCCGCAATTCTCCCGGGAGACGGTCTTGGCGCGCGCGCCCGAGGTGATCCTCTTTCCGGCGTCTCACGGGAACGATCAGGTGGAAGCGACGGCGATCCGGCAGTTGCTGACGGCGACTCCGGCCATCCGGACGAACCGCCTGGTGCGGATCGACCCTGACTGGGCCAACCGACCGGGCCCACGCATCGTCGAAGCCCTGGAACAGTTCGCGCAAGCGATCCATCCGGAGAGCCCGTGACCAGAAGCCCGGCCTACTTGACGAAGAGACGGGCTGGATGGGTCCTGATCCCACTCGGCGGACTGGTCATCGGAGTTGGCTTGGCCACCCTGCTGATCGGGAGTGAGCCGATCAGCTTCGACCAGATCATTGCCGCCCTCTGGGGGAGATGGACGGGGTCCCCTTCTTCCCTGCCGGAAGAGAGCCGGGTGATTCTCTTCGAGATCCGGCTGCCAAGGGTCCTGCTTGCCCTGGGCGTCGGGGCGGCGCTGGGAGTGGCCGGTGGGGCGTTTCAAGCGCTCCTGCGAAACCCTTTGGCCGATCCCTACGTGCTGGGGATCTCGGGTGGTGCGGCGCTGGGATCGATTCTGGCGCTGATGTTCCTGCCTGGTCTTCTCTTTGGGCAGCCACTCTTCGGGTTTCTTGGGGCGATGGTCTCGATGGGGGTCGTCTATCGACTGGGGAGAGGGCAATCGGATCCGGCCCATCTGGTCCTCGCGGGAGTGATCATTTCGACCCTTCTCTCGTCCGTGATCGTCCTCTTGACGGCGATTGCCGATCAATACCGCTGGCGCCGAATCACCCTCTGGCTGCTGGGAGATCTCTCGAGCGGCCAGCCGCAGGGAGCCCTCTTGGTGATGGGAGTGACGATCGTCTCCGTCAGTATTCTTTGGACACAGGCCCGGGCGCTCAACCTGATGATGATCGGGGAAGAGGAGGCGTTCGCCATCGGGGTCGAGACGAGACGGGTCCGCTGGATCGTCTTCGTCGTCGCCTCGCTGCTGACGGCGGCGGCGGTCAGTGTGGGAGGAGCGATCGGCTATGTCGGATTGGTCGTCCCTCATCTGATCCGCCTGGCAACGGGATCGGACAACCGACTGGTCCTTCCGGCGAGCGCCCTTGGCGGAGCGCTGCTGGTCCTGCTCGCCGATGGGCTGGCGCGGACGCTCGTCGCGCCGCGTGAACTCCCAACGGGAGCGATCACCGCCCTCATTGGTGCCCCGACCTTTCTCTTCCTCCTCCTGCGCAGCCGCCACCTTCGGCGCTGAAACAGGCCGGGCCAATGCTGGAACCGAAGACATTGTTGTGCCGTTGAGACAGAGAGATCACGGAGAAGAAGGTTGGAAAGTGTGGATTCGACGGGATTGTCTCAATTCTCCATCAAAGGATCTTGAACTTCGTCAAGGCCGAGAGTAGTTGTGAAGCGAGAGAGGAAGATGCGACTCGAACTGGACCAGATTGATTATCGCTACCCTGCCAGCCCCACAACGGTTCGGCGCACCGGGATCGAAGGGGTCTCCCTGACCGTGGAGAGCGGTGAGATCGTCGCGTTGCTCGGTCCGAACGGGGCGGGAAAATCGACGCTGCTCTCGCTCGCTGCGGGGCTGTTCACCCCACAGCGGGGAGAGGTCCGCGTCGATGGCCGCCCGATCCTTTCTCTCTCTCGCCGGGAGATGGCACGAACGATTGCCCGGGTAGCGCAACAGAGCGAGATCCGATTCCCGATGACCGCTCTCGAGTACGTGCTGACGGGACGCTTCGCCTACGGAAACTCGCTCGGGTTTGACTCCCCCGAGGATGTCGCGATTGCACAAGAGGCGCTGCGGCAGACCCAAGCGCTCTCGTTTGTCGACCGTTCGGTGATGGAACTCTCGATGGGAGAGCGGCAGCGGGTGACACTGGCGCGTGCGCTGGCGCAGACTCCGCGATTTCTGCTCCTCGACGAGCCGACGGCAAATGCCGACCTCGCCCATCAGATCTCGCTGTTGAGCTGCGTGCGGCAGACAGTCCGCGAACTTGACCTCGGCGCGCTGCTGGGCACTCATGACCTCAATCTCGCCATCGAGTTTGCTGACCGCGTGCTGTTGCTCAAAGACGGTTGCTTGGTAGCCAGCGGCCCCCCGCGGGAGGTCATGACTGAAGAGGGCTTGAGCGACCTCTTTGCGCTCCCGTTGCGGATCGATGCTCATCCGGTGAGTGGCCATCCGCGCATCTTCTGGTCTGGAGTTCGGGGCAACGAAGAGGCCTGCAGGCCGGAATGGCCGCTCGCCCACTGACCTCTCGCGGTGGATCGGGCGGGAGAAGCCTTCCCCCAATCCATTGCCAATCGCGATCGGATCTCTTGATCTGACGCCAGTTCCTAGACGAAGGAAGACCCTCTATGAAGCCTTGCCGCCCCAACTCGCAATCCCACGTTGCCCTCCTTGCCTCGCTGCTGGTCCTCCTTGCGGGCGGATGGCGTCAGATCCAGGCCCAGACGATGCCGACGGGCTCCCTGGTCGGAGTCGTCATCGACTCCCAGGGAGCGGTCCTGCCCGGGGCTCGCATCGTCCTGCTCCAAGCCAACCGGATCGCCATCCGTGAGACGTCGAGCAATGTGCGGGGGGAGTTCGCTTTTCTCAATGTGCCAGCGGGCAGCTACACTGTCTCGGCGGAGAAGGATGGGTTGACCCAACCGGGGGGGGCACAACCAGCGCAGATCGAGCCGGGAAGAGTCCTGCAAGGGGGCATCGTCATGACAGTGGCAGCGATCGAGGACGCGCTGATCATCTCGGCGACCCGTGGGGAAGCGCGTCTCAGCGAGACGGCGCCCCGCAGTTTCGTCGCCACGGCGGGGGATCTCCAGCGGGCACAGCGGGTCAGTCTCCTCGACGTGCTGCGCTCGTCACCCGGGGCGACGGTCATGCAGACGGCACGCCGCGGAGGGGTGACGTCGCTCTTTGTCCGGGGAGGAGAGTCCGACTACACCAAGGTGCTGATCGACGGAGTCCCGGCCAATGATGCGGGAGGGGCCTTCGATCTGGCCGACTTGACGAACGATAACTTGGCGCGGGTCGAACTGGTGCGCGGCGCCCAGGGGGCCCTCTACGGCTCTGACGCGATGACCGGTCTCCTCCAGATCTTCACCCACCGTGGGACAACTCCCCACCCGACCTTCGAGCTGACGGCGGAAGGGGGCAGTTTCGGCTTCAACCGCCAAGCGGCACGCCTCTCCGGGCTTCGCCGCGCACTCGACTACTCGCTCGGCTTTACCCATCTGCGCACCAACGGAAGAGATCGCAACGACGACTACCAGAACCGGATCGCCAGCGGGAATTTCGGCTATCAGTTCAATGCTCAGACACAGGGACGCCTGACGGTCCGCAATGAGAACTCGGGGGCGGGCGTTCCCGGACCGACCGCCTTTCTCTTCGTCGATCCCGATGAGCGGATCGAGCGACGCCGGATCGCCGTCAGCAGTCGCTTCGACAACCAAACGACCAGCGTCTGGCGGCAGAGCGTCAGCTACGTCTACTCCGCCAATCATCAGCTCAGTTTCGATCCCACTGGACAGGATCTGCGCCATCCGGCGACCCCTCCCGATCCCGGGACGGCTTTCAACGACTTTCCAGGGCTCTTCAGCAACCATCAGCGCCGCCTCGGAATCCGGTACCAGAACGATGTCGTCTTCAACAATGGCCACTTCGTCAGCTCTGGACTCGACTATGAGGAGGAGTCCGCCGTCTTCGACAGTGGCTTTGCCGGTCGGAATCGGGTCGCCTCGAAACGGCGCTCGACGGGGATGTATGTGCAGGACCAGTTTGCCTACCAGTCCCGCCTCTACCTTACCACGGGTCTCCGTCTCGAGCAGAATCGGGCCTCATTGCCCGAATCGTTCCCGGGAATTCTGGCTGGCCTCGGATCCGCTCCCTATCAGGGAACGATCGGATTTGGCACGCAACTCGTGCCGAGAGCCTCCCTCGCTTGGGTCATCCAGCAGAGCGGTCTGCAGAGTCGCCTCGGGCCGACCCGCTTGCGAATCCATTACGGTGAGGGGATCAAGGCACCGACCCTCGTCGAGGCCTTCAGTCCCAATGGCTTCTTTCTCGGAAACCCCGGGCTCCGCCCGGAACGGGCGCGGAGCTTCGATCTTGGGCTGGAACAACTGCTCTGGAAGGATCGCTATCGGATCGAGCTCAACTATTTCGACAACCGATTTCGCGACCAGATCGCATTCGTCGCCAATCCGGCCACATTCGGCGGCCCAGTGGCGCTGGTCGACGGACGGCTGACCCACTACCTTAACAACGACCGCGCCCGGGCCCACGGCTACGAGCTGCTGGTCTCGGCTCGCCCCTTCAGCCGCTTGCGTCTCAACACCCAGTACACCCACTTGCGGACGAGGTTGGTCACAGGTGCGGAGACGATCGACTACTCGACCCTCCAGCTCGCACCGAACCCAGAGGTTGGCTTCGCACTCCTGCGACGCCCACGCCACTCGGGTGCAATCCAGGCGACTTGGCTCGGGAATCGCTTCGACCTCCACCTCGATGGCTTCTTCGTCGGCGGCCGTCGGGACCTCGATCCCGTCACCTTTGCCCGCTTCACCGCTCCCGGGCGACCTCTCATCAACCCGGGGTACAGCCGCTTCGACCTCTCCGGAAGTGTTCGATTGAACCGACAGGTAACTTTCTTCAGCCGGGTCGAGAACCTCCTCAACCGTTCGTACCAGGAGGTCTACGGCTTCCCCGCCTACCGGATGACCTTCTCGACCGGCTTGCGCATCCGGCTGGGACGGGAGTAACCCTCGTCCGCCCTCCTTGCAAAACCATTGAGGGGAATGAGCCTTGGGGCTCACCTCTTCGGCTTGGCGGATCAAGACCGTGGGCTCTTCAACTCCGGAGGAGTCATAGAAACCTGGGCTATAGACGGCCTCGAAGACGCTCTCTTCCCCCTCCCGGCTTGATCTCGACCCGACTCGTCACCTCCTGCCGGGTAACCAGCTTGCCCCCCACATAGCGGGGAAAGGCAAAGTCCCAGACGAAGGAGCGAATGGTCGACGTCCCCCGGTTCCGAACCGTCAGGGTGATCGTCTCGGCCTCTCCGATGACGCGAACCTGCGTTCGCGACCGCCCCCGCTCTCTCGCCTCCGCCTGGCGAACCGATCGTCGCCGTGGATTGGAAGATTGAAGAGTATCCGAGAGCGTCGTCGGCACATCCGGATTGTCCGCCGTGAAGGGGCTCAGTTTTCGATCCAGCAGGCGTGAAAGATCGGCCTCGATGCGGAACTTCACCACTTCCAGGGTAGTGGCTGGGGAGGTGGAAGACTGCCCCTCCTGTCTGGGAAGGACGCCAGCCACCAATCGCAGCTCCCCTCCAATCAGGACAACCCCAACCGTACAGATCACTTGCCAAGCGGCCGCCGGAAGAACTCTCTTCTCTCAGCTCATCTCTTCCCTCCCCCACCAATAAAAATTGCCCGCCCGGTTCCGAAGAGGAGCCGAGCGGGCAGATCGAACCTCAAAGAGGCAATGGGTTAGAACTGGTAGCGGATCGAGAACTGAAGCTCGCGCTGCGATCCCTTCCCAGTGATCTTTCCAAAGGCGCTACGGACCGGGTCAACCCTCCCGTTGGCGTCGAGCACGACGTTGTTCGGGTTGGTGTCCGGGCCATTCCAATTGGGATGGTTCGGGAAGTTGAAGGCCTCCGCACGGAAGATCACCCGGTGGCTTTCCTTGATGGTGAACTCCTTGAAGATCCCGATGTTGTGATTCTGGAAGCCAGGACCATAGAGAATCGAACGGACCCGATCGGTGACGAACGTCCCATTGGCCGGGCGATTGAAGATCCGGTTGCCACTCGCGTCCGCGATCCGGAACCAGAAATTTGGATCCGTCCGGTTGGTCGCAAAGGCCTGGTTGCTGCGGGCAAGGCTC
>JBMUAP010000136.1:0-7305 GCA_049454155.1 Blastocatellia bacterium | reverse complement strand
GGTCTTATCACACGGTCGATTCCGATGACCTCTCCTTTCAGCTGGCTGGTCGCAAGGCCTTCAAATCCGCGATCGAGAAGGCCCATCCTGTCCTGCTCGAGCCGATCATGAGCGTTGAAGTGATCGCACCGCAGGAGTACTCCGGGGATCTGATGGGGGATCTCAACTCCCGACGAGGACGCATCCAGGGCATGGACGCGAAAGGGGCCCAGCAGGTCATCCGGGCGCAAGTTCCGATGGCCGAGATGTTGACCTACCCGCAGATGCTCAATTCGATCACCAGTGCTCGTGGGTCGTACCATATGGAGTTCTCGCATTATGATGAGCTTCCGGCCCACCTTTCGCAGAAAGTGGTTCAACAGGCGATCGCCGAGGGGCGGGTGCGAAAGGAGGAGGAGGACTGAAGGGAGTTCCCACGGCCCGGTTCGTGATGGACTTGCACGGCCCTGCCGCGCAGGGGGCCCATGGCGGCCATGTGGGGGGAAGAGACTCTTCCAAGGGCCGATGGAAGAGTTCTCCAGAATCGTGGGGGTTGTATGATCAGATTTGAGGATGTGGAACGGAAAGTCGAGCGGCATCATCCCGATGCCGATCTCGAACTTCTGCGGCGCGCCTATATCTTTTCCGCGATGAAGCATAAGGACCAGGTCCGTGCCTCGGGAGAGCCCTATCTGGTCCACCCTCTCTCGGTTGCCGAGATCCTCGCCGAGATGCGCATGGACGTCGAGACGGTCAGCAGTGGCCTCCTTCACGACGTCATCGAGGACACGCTCGTCTCGCCAGAGGAGATTGCCCGCATGTTCGGGCCCCAAGGTGCGCACATCGGCGATGGTGTCACAAAGATCAGCAACCTCGGCAAGAAGATGGCGACGGAGCAGGCCCAGGCCGAGAATCTGCGCAAGATGGTCTTGGCGATGGTTGACGACATTCGCGTCGTCTTGGTGAAGCTCGCCGACCGGCTCCACAACATGCGGACCCTCGAGTACCTCAAGCCGGAGAAGCGTCTGCGGATCAGCCAGGAGACCCTCGAAGTCTATGCCCCAATCGCGCACCGGCTCGGCATGTCCAAAGTTCGTACCGAACTGGAGGAACTGGCCTTCCAGTATCTCGAACCGGAGGCCTATCAACGGTTGAAGGCGGAAGTGGAGAAGCGCCGGGCGTCAGAAGAGGCCTTTCTTGTCGAGGTGCGCAACCGCATCGCGCAGCGATTGCGGGAGGAGGGCGTCGATTTTGTCCGCATCGAGGGACGGATCAAGCGCCTCTACAGCATCCACCTCAAGCTCAAGCGGCAGAAGATTCCCCTCGAGAAGGTCTATGATCTGGCGGCCATCCGGATCATTACCCGCGAAAACTTCGACTGCTACCACGTCCTGGGAGTGATGCACAAATACTGGAAGCCGTTCAACGACCGGATCAAGGACTTCATCGCGACCCCGCGGGAGAACGGCTACCAGTCGCTCCACACTTCGGTGATCGGTGAGGAGGGGCATCACTTTGAGGTGCAGATCCGGACCGAGGAGATGCATCGGATCGCCGAGGAGGGGATTGCCGCTCACTGGAAATACAAGGAGGGCAAGGGCACCGACTCGAGCGAAGACGACAACATGCGCTGGCTGCGCCGCTTGGTCGAGACCCAGCAGGATTTGACCGACGCCCTCGACTTCGTCGATTCCTTCAAGATGGACCTCTACCCGAAGGAGGTCTACGCCTGCACCCCGAAGGGCAAGGTCATCCCCCTTCCGCGAAACGCGACCCCGGTCGATTTCGCCTACGCCATCCATACCGAAGTCGGAGATCAATGCACCGGCGCGAAAGTCAACGGACGGATCGTGCCGCTCCGCTACCAGATCCAGAACGCCGATGTCATCGAGATCCTGACGACTCCCGGCCACAAGCCGAGCCGTGACTGGCTCAATTTCGTCGTCACCTCGAAGGCGCGCGGCAAGATCCGGTTGGTCATCGCGGAGAAGCAGCGGACAGCCTCGGTCGAGATGGGGCGAAAGCTCTTCGAGAAGGAGGCGGGCCGGTTGCGCCTCAAGCTGCGCGCGCTCCTCGAGGATCCTCGTCTGGAACGGTATCTTCAGGAGGGCGGCTATCCCAAGATCGAGGATCTCTTTGCGACCATCGGGTATGGAAAGCTGACCGCACGACAGGTCTTTCAACGTCTCCTCCCCGAGGAGGACTTGGCGGCGCTCGAACAGACGCGCGATTCCAAGATCGGGCAGGTCACCAGCGTCGTTAAACGAGCCCTCAGGTTGGGGGATGACCGGATTGCCATCAAGGGGGTCGACGACGTCCTCGCCTACCTCGCTCCCTGCTGCAGGCCGATCCGGGGTGAGGCGATCATCGGGTACATCACGCGAGGCAAGGGCGTCGCGGTGCATACCCGGCGATGTCCCAATGTGGCCAATCTGCTGATCAATCGCGAGCGGATGATGGAGGTGACCTGGGCCGGCGATGGCAAGCAGCATCCCTCGGCTGTCAACCTCTCGATCCTGACGGAGGACCGCCAGGGGCAGCTCGCCGCCTTGATGAATGTCATCGACCAGATCAAGACCAACATCCGGGATCTGCGGACGGACAGTCAGGCGCAGCGTGACGGAAACCGCCGCATCGACTTCACGATCGACATCTCCGACCTCAAGCACCTCGAAAAAGTGGTCCACGCGCTCCAGAAAGTGCCCGGCGTCATCGATGTCGAACGGCAGACTGCCGTCACGGCGCAGCCCGCCTCGCGCTAGTTGCGCTCCCGAGAGCAGAGGATGGCAGACTGGCAGACCGACGCGAGATTCCGGGTTTGCGTTCCCTCAGGGGAGAAGGTATGATTCCCGTTTGATCTTATGGGGAGTGTGAGCGATTTCGGATCCTGACACTGAATTGTCGAGCAGAAGGCCGTCAAGTAGAAGGCAAGTAACAGGATCGTCCACGACAAGATCGTCAACGATAGGACAGCAAATGAAGATCGAAGCGATCGAGACTGAGCGTGCCCCGCAAGCGATTGGTCCCTATTCCCAGGCCGTGCGAGCCAACGGACTGCTCTTCGTCTCGGGACAGATTCCGCTCGATCCCGCGACGATGGAGGTGGTGGACGGGGGGATCGAGGCGCAGACCCGGCAGGTCCTGACCAATCTCCGGGCGGTGTTGGAGGCGGCCGGGAGTTCGTTCGACCAAGTGGTTCGGACCACAATCTTCCTGGCTGACCTGGTGGACTTTGCCGCCGTCAACGCCATCTATGCCGAGGCCTTTGGTTCTACACGGCCCGCGCGTTCGACCATCCAGGCGGCCCGGCTTCCCCGAGATGTCCGGATCGAGATCGATGCCATTGCTTTGGCTTGATGGAGCCGATTCCATTCTTCTCACCCGGATCCCAAGACCTCCAGGGTGACCCTGACGACAAGGAGCTGAGACCTGTGCCGCAAACAAGATCGAAGTATTCGCTGATTCTGATGATCCTCTTCGTTATCGCTCCCCTCTTCGGGGCCTCCTGTGGGGGGGACCAGGGAGCGGTCTCCAGCGGAACGGAAGAGGTGGCCGCGCTGGTCAACGGGACAAAGATTCTGGTCAAGGATGTGGACCGGATTATTACGCAACAGTTCCGGGGCCAGGAGAACCAGCTCTCGCCACTCGCCCTCGCCAGTTACCGGATGCAGTCACTCGACAACCTCATCTCGCAAGAGGTCCTCTTTCAACGGGCGCAGCGGGAGAAGATCGCTCCGACCGATGACGAGATTCGTCAGTATATCCAGCGCTACAAGCAGGAGAACAGCTACACGGAAGAGGGCTTTGCCGCGGAGCTGAAGCAGACCAATCAGACGGAAGAGCAGTTCCGGCAATTTGTCCGGAAGCAACTCGCCATTCAGAAACTGGCCGAGAAGACCGACGCGCAGTTGAAGGTGCAGGATCGGGAAGTGGCGGATATCTTCAACGCCAATCCGAAGCAATTTTCGATTCAGCCCGGGGTGGCGATCTCAGACATCATCATCGACCCTTCCGACAACGGAATGAAGTTCGATGTGCAGGGCGAAGCGGCGGCTGAGCAGCGGGTTCGCGAGATCTCTACTCGATTGAAGAATGGGTCCGATTTTGCGACAGTCGCCCGTCAGTTCTCCGAGCACGAGAGTTCGATGCGGAGCGGAGATCTCGGATTCCTCGCGGCGGCGCAATTTCCCAGCCTGCCCCAGATGATGGGGCTTCCTCCGTCTGTGGGGGACCGACTGATGACGATGCGGGAGGGCGATATTCTCGGTCCCTTGCAGGACTCTGCGGGCCGGTGGCACATCTTCAAGTTGACCGGAAAGCAGACGGAGACGCGCGACCGAACGCTGGAGGATCCCGGGGTACGCAAGGAGATCTCGGACGCAATTCTCAGTCAGCGCAAGCAGATTGTGGCAGCGGCACTCCAATCGCGAGCTCGCGACGAAGCGCGCATCGAGAACTACCTTGCCCAGCGGATGCTGGAGAATCCCAACAGTTTTGGCGTTCTGCGACCGGTTCCATCGGCCTCTCCGGCCGCGGCTGCTCCGCAGAGCAGCCCCACCGCGACACCGTCCCGCTGAGCTGGGACCAAGCGGGCAGGGAAGGGGAATGAGCGGGTATGCTCTTTCGGCTGGCGGATGTACATAAATCGTATGGTACGCAGGAGGTGCTTCGCGGGGTCACCTTTCAGATCAACCCCGGGGAGCACGTCGGTCTGGTCGGTCGCAATGGGGCCGGGAAGACGACGATTCTCCGGCTGATCGTCGGGGCGGAGACCCCGGATCAAGGGGACCTCGAACGCCAGCGGAATCTTCGGGTCGGGGTGCTCGCGCAGCACGTCGACTTCGGGGGGGAGGCCACGGTCCTCGAGGCCGCCCTTGGCGTCTTTGAGCGACTTCTCCAGCTTGAACGCACGATGCGGGAACTTGAGCTGGCCATGACCGAGGAGACGGGAGATCGTCTCGACCAGGTCATGCACGAGTACAGCGAGGCCCAGCACATCTACGAGCACGAAGGCGGCTTCACCTACCATGCTCGGGCCGAAGCGGTCCTTCTCGGACTGGGTTTCTCCAAGGAGGAGTTCAGCAAGCAGGCCGCCTCCCTCTCCGGAGGAGAGAAGAACCGCCTGGGACTGGTCCGCTTGCTCCTGCTGGAACCAGACCTGCTTCTTCTCGACGAGCCGACCAACCACCTCGATGTCGAGGCGGTCGAGTGGCTCGAAGAGTTTCTCACCTCCTACCGTTCCGCCTACCTGATCATCTCTCACGACCGGTTCTTCCTGGACCACACCGTCAACCGGGTGCTCGATCTGGAGTTCGGCAAGGTCGACAGTTACAAAGGCAACTACACCGCCTACCAAGTCGAGAAGGCCGAGCGTCTCGAACACCAGCAGCGCGCCTACGAACTGCAACAGGAGATGATTGCGCGGACAGAAGACTTCATCCGCCGCAACATCGCCGGGCAGAAGACCAAGCAGGCCAAGTCACGCCGGATCATGCTGCAGAAGATGGAGCGGATCGAGAGTGTCGCCGCGCAGGATTCGGCCAACTTCAAGCTGCATCCGACGAGCCGGACTGGGGATCAGGTGCTGATTCTCGACCGACTCTCGATCGGATTTCCGACCCGTACCCTCGCGGAGAACCTGACGCTGACGCTCCGACGTGGCGATCGTCTGGGCGTCATCGGGGGGAACGGAACGGGCAAGACCACTTTTCTGCGGACGATCCTCGGAGAGCAGGCCCCGTTGGCGGGTGACCTCCGTTGGGGAACGGGAGTCAAGACCGGCTACTACGACCAGCGGCTGAAGCTGGTCGATGACCGCCATACCGTCCTCGAGGAGCTCCGCAGTTCGGCGCCCTCGACCGTTGCCGATGGCGAGTTGCGAGGCTTCCTCGGGCGGTTTCTCTTCACGGGGGATGATGTCTTCAAATCGGTCGCGACCCTCTCTGGCGGAGAGAAGGGGCGGCTCGCCTTGGCCCGTCTGATCTATTCTCGCGTCAATGTCTTGATCCTTGACGAGCCGACCAATCACCTCGACATCGCCTCCTGTGAGGCGCTCGAGGATGCGCTCAACGAGTATGGCGGGACGATCATCACCGTCTCGCACGATCGGTATTTTCTCGACCGGATCGCGACGCGAATCCTCTCCTTTGGCCCTGCGGGAGTCGAAGATTTTGACGGAGGCTACAGCGAATTCTACGAGGCCCATCACCGCGCGGCGACCGTTCCCGTGTCGATCCCCGAGCCAGAGCGAGGGAAGGCACGACGATCACCCGAACCCGCTCCGCGTGAGGCAGGTGGCCAACGCAAAAAGCGGTCGACGGGCCCGTCCGCGGCTGAATTGGAAGCAGAGATTCAGCGCCAGGAAGCGGTGCTCGCTGAGTTGACCACTCGGTTGAGTTCCGAAGAGGTGGTTCGCGACCGTCAACAGATGCTGACGGTGACCGGACAGTACCAGGAGGTCGAGTCGCGCCTCCAAGTCCTCTACCGCGACTGGGAAGCGGCCCTCGAACACGAGGCGGACAGCGGTCTTGCCGCGAAGTCGGGTGCATCCTCACGCTGATGGCCCGCTGATGGGTCACTCTCCTTCTTCCCACCGGAGGAATCCCAGAAATGCCCCCCAAGACGCTGGCGGCGCGTCAGCTTGATCAACGAAAGATCCCCTATGAACTGAGAGCCTACGATGTGCGCGAGGACGAACTCGACGCCGTCACCGTGGCGTTCAAAGTCGGGATGCCTCCTGAGGCGACCTTCAAGACATTGGTCGTGCGAGGCGATCGGACAGGCGTCTTCCTGGTCTGCCTGCCTGGAAACGCGGAACTCGATCTGCGTCGAGTGGCTGCCCAGACCGGGAATAAGCGGCTCGACCTCGTTCCCGTCAAGGAGATCCAGTCCCTGACAGGCTATATCCGTGGCGGGGTCTCCCCGATTGCTACCAAGCGCCCCTACCCCCTCCTACTCGACCAGAGTGCACGCCAGCACGAGCGGATCAGCATCAGCGCCGGACAACGCGGTCTTCAGTTGCTCCTCTCTCCCGAGGCGCTGCAGGCCGTGACCGGGGCGACGTGGGCCACGGTCACCATCGAGCTGTGATCCTTCAGTGCTCAGTTCTTCCGTTGGAGCCGGGCAATCTCCTCGAAGTAGTGGACAAACATCCGGATCCCACCAGACGTCTGCTGCCAATCGTAGTTCTCGTTCTTGGCATGGTAGCCGTGTTCAGGAAGGCTGAGCCCAAGGAAGGTGATGGGGGCCTTGAGTCGCTTCTGCATGGTGACGACCGCGCCGATCGAGCCTCCCTCCCGCGTGAAAGCCGGCTCTTTGCCGAACGCC
>JBMUAP010000135.1:0-7314 GCA_049454155.1 Blastocatellia bacterium | reverse complement strand
CCGAGCGGATGCTGCAGCCGGACCTTGTCTCCCGTCCCATCGATATCGCCAAAATCGAAGAGCCCCTGCCCAACAATCGTACTGACCGTCCGGCCGGGCGGAAGGGAGGCCGCCCGGATCGAGCTGATCTCGCTGTCGGCGAAGAAGATCGACTTGCCATCGGTCGCCAGCCCGCTCGGCTGGGCAAGCGCCGAGTCTTCGAGCGAGCCATCGACGTGGTTCTCGCGTCCGCTTCCGGCATAGGGGCGAGCCTCGCGTGTCTTGAGATCGACGACCCAGAGCTGGTGGGGGCCGGCCATGGCGATGTAGAGCTGATCGCCGACGACGAGGGCGTCCCAGGGGGAGTTGAGCGCGACGCTCGTGCCGGTGCCCTCGACATTGAACTCCCGGGCTTGGCTGCCCGTCCCGACGAGGGTCTCGACGGTGCGGGCCTTGAGATCGGCGCGGCGGATCGTGTGGTTCTCGGTGTCGCAGATGTAGAGCTGCTCGCCATCGAGGGCCATCCCCTGCGGATGGTTGAACTCGGCCTCGCCAAAAGCGCCGTCGCGGGTCCCGACAATCCCGTCGCCGATGACATCGAGGATCGTGCCGTCGAGCCGCGTGACAAGGATCCGGTTGTGGTTCGAATCGGAGATGAAGAGACGCCCACTCTTCTCATCGGCCAAGACCTTCCCGGGAAAGCTGAGCAGGCTCGGTGGGGCCGACTCCCGTTCCAGCCGGAAGCGGAGCGGAGTCTCATCGAGGATACCCTGCGGACGGAAGTAGTCGACCGTCTGGCCGATGACCCGATCGAAGAGGTCGTAGATCCCCTCGCCCGAGTGGGAGCCGATCACCTTCCCCTTCGGATTGATCAGGACGAGCGTCGGCCACGCCCGTGCCGCATAAGACTGCCAGACCTCGAAATCCTTGTCGTTGATCACCGGGTGCTCGATCTCGTAGCGCAGGATCGCTTGGCGGATGTTGTCAGTCCCCTTCTCGGTGGTGAACTTCGCCGAATGGACCCCGATGACGACCAGTTGGTTGGCGTACTTCTGTTCGAGTTTGCGGAGGTCCGGCAGGATGTGCATGCAGTTGATGCAGCAGTAGGTCCAGAAGTCGAGCAGGACGACCTTGCCGCGCAGTTGGCGCAGGCTGAGGGGCCGCTCCGTATTGAGCCACTCCATCCCGGCGGGAAAGTCCGGGGCATTCACTTCACCTTCCAGAAAGGGATTTCGGTTCACGGGTTCGGACCTCTTGGGCGTAGAACTGGTGGGAGATTGGGGCTCCTGCGCGGAGACGCGCGAGACGGGGTGAGGCTCGATCAGCAGCAAGCTCCCCAAGAGGAGCGGAACGATCAGCAGGTGACCTCTCCCGACCTTCGACACACGCTTGACAGAGCGACTGGTTGCCGACAAGAACATCCCGCCTCCTTCTCGATCGACTGTTCGACATACCCCCTGCCGGCAGATCTCCGTGATTCGGCAGGGACCCGAGGAGGGAACCGCCTTTCGGTCTCCCTTCGGATGATGGCATTATAGGCGGGCGCCATCGCAAAATTGAAACGGTCGCGCGAAAGTGGCCGGTCAAAGTGGGGAGGGGAGGAGAGACGTGGGAAATCTGGCAACCGCCGCGGCGGTGATCGAGGTGCTGGCCATCATCGTCTGGGTGGGAGGGCTGACCTCGCTGGTTCTGCTGGCGGCACCGGCCATCTTCCAGATGATCCCAACGCGGGAGCTTGCCGGAGAGACCTTCCGCTCGATTCGATGGCGGCTCGACCGCCTTGGGGCAGTCTGCGGTGCGGCCATCCTGCTGGGAGCGGTGATTCGCTACGCTGGGCGGCCGACCCCCATGCTCTATGGGTCTGAGGTGACACGGTATCTCATCGCCGGAGTGATGCTGGCGCTGACCCTCTACCACGGCTGGTCCGTCGCTCCGCGCCTCGCCAAGAAGCGGGAGGGCGACGACGCCGTGGATGATGAGCGCTTCCACGGTCTCTCGCTGACGTTGACCGCCTTTACCCTGCTGCTCGGTCTGGTCCTGGGGATCCTCTTCGGCTTGGAGCGGGCCTGATCAACCACGGAGCCCCTCGCCAACGCGCCGAGGGGGGGGGAATCGGCCCAGGAGAAGGGCCACGATTGAAGATGCCATCGAAGAGAGTTCTCGTCTATTCACACGACACCTACGGTCTGGGCAACATCCGGCGGATGCTGGCGATCAGTGAGCATCTGCTGCGGACGCGCCCTGATCTCTCGATCCTCCTGGTGAGTGGCTCGCCGGTGATCGATCGACTTGGCTTACCGGATCGGCTCGACTACATCAAGCTGCCGTGCCTGACACGCGTCGATCGGGGCCAGTATCGGCCGCGGCGACTGGAGGTCGAGATGGAGACGATCCTTGCGCTGCGCACGGAGCTGCTCCGCGTCACCGCCCGCCACTTTGCGCCGGACCTGCTGCTTGTCGACAAGAAGCCGCTCGGGATTCGCCGCGAGCTGGAGCCGACCCTCCACGACCTGAGCACCCGCCGACCGACGGCCCGCTGCGTCCTCGTACTGCGCGACATCCTCGACCGCCCGGAGACGATCATCGACAACTGGGAGCGGAACGGACACGCCGCGGCCCTGCCGCTCTACGACCGCATCCTGGTGCTTGGCCAGCGGGAGCTCTTCGATCTTGGAGCCGAGTATCGATTGACGACCGCTGCCCGCGCGCAGACTGTCTACTGCGGCTACCTGCGAAAAGAGGCACCCGCCGGGGCCCGGGAAGCGGTTCGTCGCGCGCGGGGAATCCAGGGGAACGAAGAGCTGCTGCTGGTGACCCCGGGCGGAGGGGAGGACGGGGAACGGCTGGTCGAGACGGCGCTCCTCGCCTTCCGACAACTGCTTCTGCGCCCGGATCAAGAGACGAGCCGTCCTTGGCGGGCGATCGTCATCAGCGGGCCGGAGATGCGACCCGAGGCCCGCGAGCGGCTCCGCCGGATGGCCGACGACCTCCCAGGGCTCCACTTCGAGACCTTCAGCGGCGAGATGATCGAGCTGGTGGCAGCGGCCGACGTCGTCGTCTCGATGGGTGGGTACAACACGATCTGCGAGATCATCTCGCAGCGGAAGCCCGCGATCGTCGTCCCGCGGACAGAGCCGACCGAGGAGCAGTTGTTGCGCGCGGAGCGGCTGGGTCCGCTCGGACTCTTCGAGGTCATCCACCCGGACCGGCTCGACCCGGCAGAGTTGGCGACGCGACTGGTCGAGATCCTCGCCAAGGCTCAGAAGGCACCGCCCGATTGGAATCAGCTCGACCTCAACGGTCTGCCGGCGCTCGCAGGTGAGGTCGGGGCGCTGCTCGAAGACGGGGAGGAGCGGGGCGTCAGTGAACGGGAAGCGGGGAGTGTCGCCAGATAATGGATCGAAACCGCACCATCGGATATCTGCTCAAGGGGTTTGGCCGGACCTCGGAGACCTTCATCTCGACGGAGATGGCCCTGCTCGAAGAGGCAGGCGTCCGGCTCCACGTCTTCTCGTTTCTGCGGTTGGAGGGACAAGCCGCTCACGGTGTCCACCAACGGATCCGGGCCGAGGTGACCTACCTGCCAGAGGTGATCACACCCTCGCGGGAAGGGGGAGGCGGACTGGTCGCTTGGTGGCGGCTCAACGGGCCTCGCTTCGCCGCCATTCGGCGCACAGTCTTTCGACGCCACCCGGGGCGCTATGTCCAGACGTTCTTCGCGGCGCTCCGGCTGGGCCTGGGTGGACTGCGGCGGGGCGAGGGCCGTGCGGCGATGCAGACCAGCCTCAAGGAGTTCCTGCAGGCCTGCGCCATCGCCGAGGCCATTCTGGACCGAGGGGTGGATGGGCCGATTCGCCACCTGCACGCCCATTTTGCCCACACCGCGACGACGGTCGCCATGCACGCAGCGAGCCTGACCGGGCTGCCCTTCAGCTTCACCGCGCACGCCAAGGACATCTACCGGGTCGACATGAATCCCGGTGATCTGCTGCTTCGCAAGATGGCGGCGGCCCGCTTCACCGTCACCTGCACCGAGGCCAACCGATCCTACCTGATCGGCTTGGGCGGCGACCCGGCCAAGATCCACCGGATCTACCACGGGGTTGACCTGACCCTCTTCCGGGAGAGCCCGGGGGAGGCAGACCAAGGCCCCGGGGTAACACGCGCAGAGGCACCGCCACTCGTGCTCGCTGTCGGACGCTTCGTCGAGAAGAAAGGCTTCCCGGACCTGGTCGAGGCGATGCGGCTCCTGCGGGAAGCGGGGATCGATTGCCGGGCACTGATCGTGGGGGGCCTGACACCGCACGCCGAAGTGGTGCGGGCAAGGATCCGCGAGGCCGGGCTCGATGAGATCGTCACCTTGCAGCACGCCGTTCCGCAGGAGGAGCTGCGGACGATCTACCAACGGGCGAGCCTCTTCGTCCTCCCGTGCGTCATCACCGACGACGGTGACCGCGACGGCATCCCGAACGTGTTGGTCGAGGCGTTGGCCATGGGCATTCCCGTCCTCTCGACGCGCATCTCGGGCATTCCGGAGCTGATCGAGGACGGCGTCACGGGACGGCTCGTCGCGCCGGGGGACCCGGCATCCCTCGCGCAGGCAATAGAGGATCTCCTCCAGAACCCAGCCGAGCGGCACCGGTTGGCCCAGGCGGGGCGCGAGCGTGTCGATGACCTCTTCGACGCCTCACGCAACGTGCGGGCCCTGCAACGGCTCCTCGATGATCACGAGACCCAACGATGAGTGATCTCCGACCCAGATTCCCAGCGATCCCAGAACTGCCCCAACTGCCGTCACTCCTCGACGCGGGAGTCATCGCACAGATCCTCACATCACTGACGCCCGGTCGCCTTCCCTTCCGCCTGACGCCGGGGACCATCTACCGCCACCTCCGGACCAAGTACCGGCCTGGGAAGAACTGCCTGGTTACCTGGTCCCTCGATGGGGTGATCGGGAGCAGGCCCGAGGAGAGTGGAACGCCACGCCGGCAACTGCTCTACTTGACGCTCTGTCGAGGAGGCAGGAGCCGGCCGGCCTTCGATGAGGCGATGGTGGGAAGGAGTGGCTCATCGCCCTCTGTTCTCCACCTCCCAGAGTGGGAGAGCCTCCTCTGGTGCTTCCCGGCGGACCGCAAATTGGCGGGCTTGACGACCCTCGAGGAGCCGGAAGCACTGATCTCGCGGCTGGCCCGTTCACTCGGACTGCCGTCGCAGAGTGGGCGACTGGAGGTCACCCACTACGCTGCGGAGCGCTCGTGTAGCGTCCGGGCCGATCTGGACGGCTTTCCGGGAAGGCTCTTCGGAAAGTTCTACACGGGTGGGGGCGCAGCGGCGGCGTGGGAGACACAGCGGGCCCTCTGGGAGTCGACGGCGCGGCAGGAAGGGCGGCTGGTGATCGCAGCTCCGCTCGTTCCGCCTGACGAATCGGGAAGTCTCTGGCTGGGCGAGGTCGAGGGGATCGAACTCGATCGACTGGCACTGACCGATGAGCGGCTCGTGGCGGCGATGGAGCGTGCCGGGGAGGCGATTGCCAGACTCCATCAGACCTCGATCGGGGGACGGACGGGCCCAGACGCACCACTCCCCTCGCCACGGCGTACTCACGCCGTCGCCCACCTCAGTCGAGCCTTCCCGCCCCTCTCCGCACGGCTCGCGCGGATTGGCGATCAGCTCGACCAGCAAGAATCGAGCGGATCTCCCCTCGCCACACTCCACGGAGACCTCCACTTGGGCAACCTCTTCCTGCAACCGACGGGAGAGATCGGCTTGATCGACTTCGACACGCTCTCGACCGGCGACCCTCGGCTCGATCTGGCGAGCCTAACCGGCTATCTGCTCTACCGTGCCCTCGTCACGGGGCGGCCTCTGACGGAAGCCTTCCCGCTCATCACACTCCTCCTCCGGGGCTATTGCCGGGAAGCGGTGGATCCCGGGATCCTCGGCAATCCACATCCCTTCCGGTGGTACCTTGCCGAGGCGTTGCTGAGCGAGAGGATGTCGCGGATCGTCATACGCTACAAACTGGAGGGATTTCCGGTGCTCGACGCGCTCCTGGAGCTGATCGAGGACTGTCTGGCCAGCCCCGGGAATTCAGTCCTCGGCCTCGACTGGCACTCCCATTGGAGGAGAATGGCGTGAGACGTCACCTCCTCTTCTATTGCCAGCCGATGCTCGGCCTGGGCCACCTCACGCGCAGCCTGGCGATCCTGCGCGGGCTGACCCAATTCGACATCTGGATGGTCAATGGCGGGCGGCCGCTGCCGGTATTTCTGCTGCCGACGCTTCCACCCCATCTGACGATCGTCCAGTTGCCCCCGCTCGAGGCGGATCCCGCCTTTGCGACGATCGCGTCCAGTGAAGGCACCAGAGCCGATCGAGCCGCCCTCGAAGAGGAGCGACGGACGATGCTGCACGAGCTCCTGCGAAGGGTCGCACCAGAGATCCTCCTCATCGAGCTCTTCCCGTTTGGCCGCTTGGCCTTCGCCGGCGAGATCCTGCCGCTGCTCGAGACGGCTCGCGAAGAGGCCGCCGCGGCCGATCGCCCGCTGCGGATCGTCTGCAGCCTGCGCGACATCCTTGTTGAGAAGCGCGATCCGGAATCATTCGAACAGTTTGCCATCACGACGGCCAACCATTACTTCGACCTGATCCTCGTTCACGCCGACCCGGCCTTCCAGCGCCTCGACGAGACCTTCCCGAAAGTCGGCGAGCTCGCCTGCCCGGTGGCCTACACCGGCTATGTCGCGGAAGGGGGGACCGAGACAGGGCCACCACCGCCGCGCGAAGCCCTCATCGTCGCGAGCATCGGCGGTGGCCGTGTCGGGAGCGAACTGCTCCACCGGGTAGCAATCGCCAGCGAGGCGATCCACGCGAGCCACCCGCACCGGCTCGTCCTCTTGATGGGTCCCTACATCCCCGAGGAGGAGGAGAGGTCCCTGCAAGCGGATTGGGGGAGCACGCCCCACATTCAGGTCAAGCGGTTCGAGGTCGACTTCGTCGGGCTGCTGCGACGGGCCTGTCTCTCGATCTCGCTCGCCGGGTATAATACGTCGATGAATCTGCTGATCAGTGGCGTTCCAGCGATCCTCTCCCCCTACACGGGAAACCGCAACCGCGAGCAGACGCAGCGGGCTGAACGGTTGGCCGCCGCTGGCTGGGTCCGCGTCCTTCCCGAGGTGACGGAGGCGCACAAGGACCCACAAGCTGACCCGTTGGCTCGATGGATGCAAGAGGCACTCACGACGCCGATCCCTTCGCGACGGCACACGCTGCGCTTGGATGGTGTCGAAACGACCGCCCGCATTCTCGAATCGTAACTACTCTCGGAGAGGAAGA
>JBMUAP010000134.1:0-7335 GCA_049454155.1 Blastocatellia bacterium | reverse complement strand
CCCTCTCTTTGCGTGATTTGGCGAATGGACTACACTACCCCGTCGATCAGGGCTGGGGGGGATTTGAGCAAAGGGAGGAAGGGCAGGATGGAAGAGAGGGCGAGGCGAGTGGGGCGTGTCTCAGTGATCGACTCGCACACGGGCGGGGAGCCGACGCGAGTCGTCTGGGAAGGCGGGCCGGATCTGGGGAGTGGATCGATGGCCGAGCGCTTGGCTCGCTTTCGCACGGAGCACGATGCCTTCCGCAGTGCGGTGGTCAACGAACCGCGCGGGTCTGACGTCCTGGTAGGAGCGCTGCTCTGCGAGCCGGTCGATCCGGGCTGCGTCGCGGGAGTGATCTTCTTCAACAATGTTGGCTATTTGGGAATGTGCGGGCACGGCACGATCGGTCTGATGGTGACGTTGGCGCACCTGGGCCGCCTCGGTCCGGGGGAGCACCGGATCGAGACGCCGGTCGGGGAGATTCGGGCGCGGCTGCACGACTCGGGGGAGGTCTCAGTCTTCAATGTGCCGAGTTACTGTTACCGGGAAGCGGTTCCGGTCGAGGTCAAGGGGATTGGCACGGTGGTCGGCGACATCGCCTGGGGTGGGAATTGGTTCTTCCTTGTCGAGGCGGCGGGGGAGGCACTGACCCTCGATCGGGTCGAGGCCCTCACCGATTATACGTGGCGGATTCGACAAGCCTTGGTTGAGCAGGGGATCACGGGAGAGGGTGGGCAGGAGATTGACCACATCGAGCTCTTTGGCCCACCGAGAGGGGCGGGGCTCGACAGCCGCAACTTCGTGCTCTGTCCGGGGAAGAGCTACGACCGATCACCGTGCGGGACGGGAACGAGCGCCAAGCTGGCCGTTCTCCACGCGCGCGGGGAGCTGACCGAGGGGCAGGTCTGGCGACAGGAGAGCATCGTCGGGAGTGTCTTTGAAGGGGAGATCACGGTTCGGGATGGCCGAGTCTACCCGACGATCACGGGAACGGCCTTTGTGCAGGCGGAGGGGACCCTGCTGCTCGATCCGCGCGATCCCTTCTGTTGGGGGATCCGGCAGTGAGCGCAGGGGGGGCAAGGCTAGCGGGCTCGATTCCCGATCTGCTGATTGTCGGCGGCGGGATCGTCGGTGCGGCCTGCGCCTGGGAGGCGGTCCGCGCTGGGCTGCGGGTGACGGTGGTCGAGTCTGGGCCGATTGGCGGCGGGGCCTCGGCGGCGGGGATGGGCCATCTCGTGGTCATGGACGACTCCGACGCACAGTTTGCCCTGACCCGCTACTCGCTCGACTGTTGGCTAGAGTTGCGGCCGCAGCTCCCGGCTGATGCCGAGTACGACCCGTGCGGGACGCTCTGGATCGCTGCTGACGAAGAGGAGATGGGCGAGGTTCGGCGCAAGCAGGCCTACCTCGTTTCACAGGGCGCGGCGAAGGCGATCGAGGTGCTTGACCCGGTGCAGCTCCGGCAGGCCGAGCCCGCCCTGCGCGAGGGCTTGGCGGGGGCGCTGCGGGTGATCGACGACGCGGTCGTCTACACGCCCTGCGTCGTTCGCTGGTTGCTGGACGAGGTCGTGCGGTTGGGCGGGGAGGTTCGGGCGGGAGAGGTGGTCGAGCTCCTCTCCGACGGGGTCCGCTTGGCGGATGGCTCACGGCTGCTGGCCGCGGCGACGGTCAATGCTGGCGGCACCTCGGCACCACGGCTTACCCCTGGGATTCCAGTCGTTCCGCGCAAGGGGCACTTGGCGATCACCGATCGGTATCCAGGGTGGGTGCGCCATCAACTGGTCGAGCTGGGCTACCTCAAGAGCGCCCACGGCTCGACGAGCGATTCGGTCGCCTTCAATGTGCAGCCACGCCGGACGGGACAGCTCCTGATTGGATCCTCACGCCAGTTTGGAGTCGAGACGCCGGAGGTGGAGGGCGAGATGTTGGGGCGCATGCTGCGCCGTGCGGTCGAGTATCTGCCAAGCATCGGCGACCTCTCGGTCTTGCGGGGCTGGGCGGGGTTCCGACCGGCGACCCCGGACAACCTGCCGCTGATCGGTCGTTGGCCGGTGGGCGGTGGAGAGGACGACCGTGCCGTCTGGTTGGCGACGGGTCACGAGGGCTTGGGGATCACGACCTCGCTGGGAACCGCCCGCCTGCTCGTCGATCAGATTGTCGGACGACCGAGCCCGATTCCCGTCGAGTCCTACTGGCCGACTCGATCATCAAGCAATGGAGAAGGGCATGGATGATCGTCGACTCAGGATCCACTTGCGGATGGATGGCGAGGAGGTGACCGCGGACCCGGGATGGACCGTCGCCGCACTGCTCGAGCGGCTGGGGAGGACGGCGGCGAGGCGTTCCGTCCTGGGAGAGCGGCGCGCACCGCTCTGCGGCATGGGGCTCTGCTTCGAGTGCCGGGTGACGATCGATGGGGAGCGCCACCGGCGCGGCTGTCAGGTCCTCTGCCGGGAGGGGATGGAGGTCACGACCGATGGGTAGCCCGACAACCGATCACGTGACCAACCTCCTCATCATCGGCGCAGGCCCGGCGGGATTGGCGGCCGCCGCCGAGGCCTCCCGATGGAGCGGGATGCGGGTCACGCTCCTCGACGAGAATCCGTGGGCGGGCGGGCAGATTTGGCGACCGGCGGGAGGGCAGCGTGAGTCCCCGGAGGTCCGTCCCCTCCTCGATGAGTGCCGGGAGCGGGGCGTAGTGCGTCTCACGGAGATGCGGATCGTTGCGCCGCTCGCGCCGGGAGTGTTGCTGGCGGAGGGGCCGGCAGGAGCGAGCGTTCTGCGGTATCGTCGACTGATCCTCGCGACGGGCGCGCGCGAGCGGTTTCTGCCGTTTCCGGGGTGGACCTTGCCGGGTGTCTACGGGGCGGGCGGACTGCAGGCCCTCGTCAAGGGAGGTTCGCCAATCGAGGGGCGGCGCGTCGTCGTCGCCGGGAGTGGGCCGTTGCTGCTGGCGGTCGCGGCGACGTTTCGGCGTGCGGGCGCGCGCGTGCTGCTTCTCGCCGAGCAGGCACCGCTCTCCCGGATGGTCTCCTTCGGCGCCGGGCTGGTCGTGCATCCACAGAAGGTGAGCCAGCTGCTCAGCCTGTCTTGGCAATTGCGCGGGATCCCGCGCCACTTCGGGTGCTATCCGGTGGCGGCGGAGGGGGAAGAGCGGCTGACAGCAGTCCGCTTGCGGAGTGGTGTGCGGGAATGGACGCTGCCGTGCGACGCTCTCGCCTGCGGCTTTCACCTCCTGCCCAATACCGAATTGGCAAGCCTCTTGGGCTGTCGCCTTGACGCGAGCGGCGCGGTTGAGGTTGATCGGCGGCAACGGACCTCAGTCCCCGAGGTCTTCGCGGTCGGGGAGGCGGCGGGGATTGGCGGGCTCGAGACGGCGCTCATCGAGGGGCGGCTCGCCGGGAGGGTCGCCGCCGGCGCGGGAGAAGAGGCGGTCGAGCCGTTGCTGGGCCCGCGAGATCGGGCGCGGCGCTTCGCCGCCCGTCTCGAACGGGCCTTTGCCCTCCAGGAAGAGCTGCGGCAGATAGCCACCGGGGAGACGATTGTCTGTCGCTGCGAGGATGTGACGCTCGATCGTCTGCGACGCTGGTTGGACTGGCGCTCGGCGAAGCTGCAGACCCGCTGCGGGATGGGGCCGTGCCAGGGACGGATCTGCAGCCCGGCCGTCCACTTTCTGTTGGGATGGAGAGAGGCGTCGGCGATCTCGGTGCGGCCACCGGTGCTGCCGGCCCGCGTCGAGACCCTCCTCGCCCTCGCTCGATCTTCCAGTGAAGAATCTGAAGCGACCGATGCTTCGGTCTGAACAAAGTGCAGAAGGAGAATGGAATGGAGCCAATAAGCCTTGATTGGCACGGTGTGATGCCAGCGATGACGACCCCCTTCGGGCCCACTGGGGAGATCGATCACGACTTTGCCCGACGGCACGCACAATGGATGGTCGAGGCCGGCTGTACCGGGATCATCGCCCCCGGATCGCTTGGGGAAGGGAACACGCTGCGGCTCGACGAGCGGGCGGCCCTCTGGGAGACCCTCGTCGCGGCCCTTGCCGAGCGGGCCCCGGTGATTGCGGCCATCTCGGCCCTGAGTACAGACGAGGCCGTTGCCATGGCCCAACTGGCCGCCACGCGCGGCTGTCAGGGGTTGATGGTGCTGCCCCCGTATGTCTACCGTGGAGACTGGCCAGAGATGCGCGCGCACGTTGGCGCGGTCTTTGCTGCCACCTCCCTGCCGTGCATGCTCTATAACAACCCGGTCGCCTATGGAACAGACTTCACTCCTGAACAGATCGCCGAGTTGGCGGAGGCCTACCCGACCCTTGCGGCGGTCAAGGAGTCGAGCACCGACCTGCGCCGGTTGACAGGGATTCGGGCCCTGCTCGGGGAGCGGCTGGCCCTGCTCGTCGGGGTCGACGACGCGATCGTCGAGGGGATTGCTGCCGGGGCGGTCGGCTGGGTTGCCGGGCTGGTCAACGCCTTCCCGCACGAATCGGTCGCCCTCTTCGAGGCGGCGCGGCGCGGAGCAATGGCGGAGGCCTTTGCCCTCTACCGCTGGTTCCTGCCGCTGCTCCGCATGGACACGGTTCCCAAGTTTGTCCAACTGATCAAGCTGGCGCAGCAGGAGGTCGGTTGGGGATCGGAGGCGGTCCGTCCGCCGCGCCTTCCCTTGACCTGTTCCGAGCGGGAGCAGACCTTGGCGGAGATCCGTGCCGCCCTGCGCAATCGCCCCGCGCTCTCCGCGTGAGGCCAACAGTTGTTGATGTCGCTGGAGAGAGAATGGTCTCCCCAGCGGGTACAGAGAATGGAAGGAATGGCAATATGACACTGACAGGGAAGTCGATTTTGGCAGGACGGCGAGGAGCAGGGCAGGGAGTGGCCCAGCAGGCGGTCGATCCGGCGACTGGCGAAGTCTTGGAGCCGGGCTATCTCCCCTCGACCCGGGCCGAGGTCGAGGAGGCGGTGGCGGCGGCACAAGAGGCCTTTGCCATCTATGGTCGCCTCACGGGACGCGAGAAGGGGGCCTTTCTGCGCGAGATCGCGGCACGGATCGAGGCGCTCGGGCCGGTCCTCACCGAGCGGGCTGTCCGTGAGTCGGGCCTGCCGGTTGGCCGCATCCAGATGGAGACCGGGCGGACCTGCTACCAACTGCGGATGTTCGCCGCCCTCGTCGAGGAGGGGAGCTGGGTCGACGCGCGGCTCGATCAACCAGACCCGCAGCGGACTCCCGTGCCCAAGCCGGACGTGCGGTCGATGAAGCGGCCTCTCGGGCCGGTGGTGATCTTTGGGGCGAGCAACTTTCCGCTCGCCTTCTCGGTCGCGGGCGGAGACACGGCCTCGGCGCTCGCCGCTGGCTGCCCGGTTGTCGTCAAGGCCCACCCGGCCCATCCTGGCACCAGCGAGCTGGTCGGCTTGGCGATCCAGGAAGCGGCTCGCGCAACGGGGATGCCGGCGGGGGTCTTCTCCCTCGTCTATGACAGCCCGTCGCACGAGGTCGGGTCCTGGCTGGTTGGGCATCCGTTGATTCGCGCCGGGGGCTTTACCGGGTCGCGGCGGGCGGGGCTGGCCCTCCTGGCGGTGGCCCAGCAGCGGCCCGATCCGATCCCCTTCTATGCCGAGATGAGCAGCGTCAATCCGGTCTTCCTGCTGCCAGGTGCACTCCAGGAGCGGGCGGAAGCGCTGGCAACGGGGCTGCAGGCCTCGGTCACGCTTGGGGCCGGGCAGTTCTGCACCAAGCCGGGCCTCGTCATCCTCGCCGATCCAGCCGCCGCCGCACCGCTGATCGAGCGCTTGCGGGCCCTTCTTGAGCAGACACCGCCGCAGACGATGCTGACGGCGGCGATCGGGCAGGGCTATACCAGTGCCATCGAGGCCCGACACGGCCATCCCGCGATCACGCCCCACCTCACCGCGACACGCGAGGGAGCGCCCCTCGGGAAATGCCAAGCCGTCCCCGCCCTGCACCAGGTCGACGCCGAGGCCTTTCTCGCCAATCCGCAACTTGCCGACGAGATCTTTGGGCCCGTCACCCTGCTGGTCACTGCTTCATCTCCCGATCAGTTGACGCAGATCGTCGCCGGACTGGAAGGGCAGTTGACGGCAACGGTCCACGGCACGGAGGCCGATCTGGCTGCCCACCGCGACCTGATCGCTTTGCTCACGACCAAGGTGGGTCGCCTTGTCTGGAACGGCTTTCCGACGGGGGTCGAGGTCGGTGCGGCGATGGTGCACGGCGGACCGTTCCCCTCGACCTCTGATGGCCGCTCGACCTCGGTCGGGACGCGCGCGATCGACCGGTTCACCCGTCCCGTCTGCTACCAGGGGTGCCCGGAGGATCTGCTCCCACCCGAGCTGCGGCGGGCCAACCCTCTCCAGATTCTACGTCAGGTCGATGGCCAGATGACCCGCGACTCCCTCGCCTGAGGAGGCTCGAGTTCGATGAAAACCCATAAGCTCTACTGGGCGGATGGCCGCCAAACCGCCTTTACCGCGCAGCTTGTCGAGGTAGTGCGGCAGGAAGGCCGCACCGCCTTCGTCCTCGATCAGACCGCCTTCTACCCAACTGGTGGTGGACAGCCCTGCGATCTCGGCGAGATCGACGGACGAGCTGTCGTCGATGTCGAGATCGACGACGCCGAGCGCATTCTCCATTGGATCGAGGGCGCTCCGCCGGAGCCAGCCGGCACGGTCGTCGCCGGAACCATCGACTGGCGTCGACGGCAGGAGATGACCCAGCAGCACACTGGCCAACACCTCCTCTCCCAAGCCTTCTTCCAGCTCTTCGGCGCGGAGACGCGCGGTTTTCGGATCACGCCCCACTCGACCGAGATCGACCTCGCCCTCGAAGGGCCTCCCGAGGAGCTGCCCCACAAGATCCAGCAGGCCGAGGATCTCGCCAACCAGATTGTCTTTGAAGACCGGCCAGTTCGGACCTTCGAGGTTACCCCAGAGGTGGCCGCTACCCTCCCGCTGCGCAAGGAGAGCTTTCTGCCGGATTGCGTCCGACTCGTTGAGATTGCCGATTTCGACCTTTCCCCTTGCGGGGGGACACACGCCACTCGAACAGGCGAGGTCGGATTGATCACCGTCCGCACCTTCGAGCGGGCCAAGAAGATGACTCGCTTGCACGTCCTCTGTGGCATCCGCGCCCTCGCCGACCACCGCCGCCTGCGCCAAACACTCGACACTGCCGCGCGCCGGCTGAGTGTTGGCCCGGATGAGCTGCCCGAGGCGATCGGCCGGCTCCAAGCGGAGTCACAGCTCCTCCAGCGCCGCCTCCGTTCCCTCACGCAAGTCGTCGCCGACGCCGAAGCTGCCACCCTGCTTGACGCCCTGCCCGAGACTCCCGGGCAGGCCCGCG
>JBMUAP010000133.1:0-7434 GCA_049454155.1 Blastocatellia bacterium | reverse complement strand
CGGGCCTTGCGGTCCGTCGAAGGGGTGGAGAGCGGGCTCGTCATCGTCGGAACAGGGGAGGAGCGGCCGAAGCTGGAACGGCTGGCGACGGGAGATCCGCGGATCCACTTCACCGGGGGAGTCGCCCCGGTCGACCTGCCCCGCTGGTATGCCTTGAGCGACGTTCTGGTCCTCATCTCCCACGACGAGCCGTGGGGATTGGTCGTCAATGAAGCCATGGCCTGCGGGCTGGCAATTCTCACCCATCAGCATTGCGGGGCAACGCCCGACCTGGTCGATGACGAAAACGGGATCGTGCTCGAAGGGTTCGGAGAGCAAGAGGTCGCCGAGGCGTTGCGGAGACTGGCAACCTTGTCGCCAGCGCACCTCCGCCAGATGCAGGAACGTTCTCAAGAGAAGATCGCCGACTGGGGGATCGAGGCGACCGCCGAGGAGCTGATCGAGGCGGTTGAGCGAACCCCCTTCGAGGGACCGAGCGGTCCAAGTGGGAGAAAAGAGGCATGAGCGCCGCCCCCCTGATGTTCGCCATCATCGTCGCCTTTCTCTGGCTGCTGCTGCGGCGCTGGCGCGATCCCTTCCTCCGGGCCTACGGACTCTTCTTCCTCGTTCTGCTCATCTTTGCCTCGAACAAAGAGGGCTATGGGATCAGCAGTGCCTGGACGGAGGCGACCTTCAGCCCATTGAGTCTGGTGCGATGGATCCTGCTGGGGTGGCTGGTCTGGCAAGCGTGGCGATTGCCCCGGCCAGAAGGCTTCCAGGTCAACCTTCCCATCGCCAGTGCGGTCGTGCTCCTCCTGGTCTTCATCCTTCTTTCCGGATTCTATGCGGCGGACCGCGGGTATTCATTGATGCGGGGCCTCAGTTTTGCCTTGCTCGCCTTTGCACTGATCAAAGGGCTTGGACCATATCTGTACCAGTGCACGCACTGTCTTCTCTTCTTCCGCTTTCATTACGCGACGGCGTGGATTGTGCTTGCCCCTTTTCTGCTGCTGCATGCGACGGGAACGGGATATGGCGTGACGATCATCATGGGTCAATATGCGGGATTCTTTGGCAATCAGAACGCCATTGGAGCGGTCTCCGCGCTCTTGACCCCCTTCGTCCTCTTTCACTGGCAAGTGTTGGCGGAGCGGCGCTGGCAGCGACTGGCAGATCTGGCGCTGATCGGGATGATCCTCGTCGGCGTCTGGCTCTCCGGGTCGCGCAATGGGACCGCCTCGACCCTGGTGGCGATGGCGACCTATTTTTTCATTGTCAATCTGCAGAGTCGGTTGAAGATCGTTGTCGCCGGGTTACTCCTGCTGCTCCTCTTCGGGTTCTTTCCAACGCTGCAGCAGGATGTCACCCGCTTCATCCGCAAAGGGACGGACCGGACGGTCGAGATTCGCGACTTTCGCTCGCAATTGACCGAAGAGCGTCGCTACGAGATGTGGAGCGGCGTCTGGCCAAAGTTCTGGGCCCAGAGCCTGACGGGATATGGCTTCGCGCAATCTCACCTTCTCGTCTACGAATTCACGGAAGATCGGGAAGCAGGAAGGTCGCTCCACAACAGCTACCTGGAAGTCTTCGGCGATTTGGGACTTCCCGGAATTACGCTGCTCTTGCTGTTGCTGACGTTCGTCGGGGGAGAATGCCTGGGGGTGATGACAGGGGGGAGAGGACTCTTCGAACGACAGATTGCGGCAGTCTTCATCTCGACCTTCGTCGCGGGCAGCTTCAACGCCTTCTTTGAGAGCTGGATGTTTTCGGTTGGCAATCTGCTCTCGCTGCTCTACTGGGCATCGGTAGCAGGGGTGATTGCGCAGACAGCTTGGCAGCCGGTCAGTCGCTGGCAGTTGAGTCCGGCACGGTAGCCAAGATAACCAAGGTAGCCAAGGTAGCTGGGGCAAGTTGCAAGGAGAGCGAGCGGTGGAGGAGCGCCGGGTTCTAGTCAATGCGATCGCCTCGACTGCGGGAGGAGGTCGCACCTACCTGCGCCAAGTCCTGCCCCGCTTGGCAGAACGGGTGGAGAGGGGGGAGCGATTCACGGTCCTGGTCCCGGCGTCGATGGTCGAAGCGTACCGGGTCCTGCTTCGCGAGACAGGGGGCACGGTCTCGATCGAACCGGGGCCGGTCGGGGGAGTCGCGAGGCGCTGGTGGTGGGAGCAGACGAGCTTGCGAGAACGGATCCTCAAGGGGCGCTACGACCTGCTCCTCTCGCTGGGAAATCTGGGGTTGCTGCGCTCTCCCGTACCGCAGATTCTCTTCAATCGGAGCGATCTCCTCTTTTCGGAGCGATTCCGGCAGGATCTGCGGGAACGGGGAGAGTGGCGAATGTGGCTTGAAAATCAACTCCGGTTTGGGTTGGCGAGCCTGTCGATCCGTCGGGCGACGCTCAATCTGACACCGACGCGAGCCTTTGCCGACCGGATCCGGGAGGTGCGCTGGCTGCGGAAGGAGCGGTTCGAGACTCTGCCCTTCGGGGTGGATCGAGACCGCTTTCGGGAGTTGCCCGGAGAGGTGTTGAGCCCGCCACCGACGTGGTGGCGTCAGGTGGCTCCGCAACCGGGCGTCCGACGGCTGCTCTATGTTAGCCATTACAACTACTTCCGGAATTTCGAAGCGCTGTTGCGGGCGTTCCCGGCGATCCGGGACGGCTTGGCGCGGACGAGGGGCGAGAAAGTGGAGCTGATCCTGACGACGAAGCTGGAGCGGGGAGCGGTCTACGGCGGCTACGACGCGACCGGTGCCGCCGAGCTGGTCGACCGGCTGGGGATTCGCAGCGCGGTGCGGATGCTTGGGGAGGTACCGTGGGAAGAGCTGCAGTGGCTCTACCGGTCGGCGGACCTCTTCGTCTGCCCGTCCTATGCGGAGAGTTTTGGGCATCCGCTGGTCGAGGCGATGGCGAGCGGGCTGCCGGTCCTCTCAGCGGACCTGCCGGTACACCGGGAGGTCTGCGGAGACGCTGCGCGCTACTTCTCTCTCGACGAGGAGGGTGCGCTCGCGGAGCGGACGATCGCGCTGCTGCTCGACGAAGGGGAGCGGGAGCAGATGGTGGCGAGGGGGCGCGAGCGCGTCGCCAGCCTCTTCTCGTGGGATGAGCACGTCGAGCAACTGCTCCGGTTGATCCGGGAGATCCTGTCCGCTCCCCTTGAAAAGGGGAGAAGGGAGGAGTCGTGAGCATTCCAGTCTCAGTCATCATTCCCGTCAAGAATGAGGCGAAGAACCTTCCGGCCTGCTTGGCGAGTGTCGCCTTCGCCGATGAGATTTGGGTGGTCGATTCCGGCAGCACCGATGGGACCGCCGCGATCGCCGAGACCCACGGGGCCCAGCTCGTCCAGTTTGTCTATGACGGTGGATTTCCGAAGAAGAAGAACTGGGCCTTGACCCACCTGCCTCTGCGGCACGAGTGGGTGCTGCTGCTCGACGCCGATGAGCGGGTCCCTCCTGCGTTGGCGGAGGAGATCGCGGCGGTCCTCGCTGCGCCAGGGGAGATCGATGGGTACTACCTCAACCGGCGCCTGATCTTTCTGGGGCGCTGGATTCGCCACGCCGGTTGGTACCCGAGCTGGAACCTGCGCCTCTTCCGCCACGCCCTCGGACGGTTCGAGAAGATCGAGACTCGGGCTGTCGAGCAGGCAGGCGACGTCGAGGTCCACGAGCACGTCGTCCTGCGCGGCCGGACCGGGTATCTCCAGCACGATCTTCTCCACGAAGACTTCAAGAGCATCTACCATTTCGTCGAGCGCCACAATCGGTACTCCAACTGGGAGGCGCAGGTCTACCTCGATTTCGCGGAGGGCCGGAGGGGCGGGGATCGCCAGATCGAGGCGTCGCTCTTGGGAGGTCCCCTTGCGCGCAAACGGTGGCTCAAGCAGCTCTGGCCCCGCCTGCCCTTCCGACCATGGCTACGGTTCATCTGGATGTATCTGCTCCGGGGCGGAATCCTTGACGGGCGGGCCGGGTTGATCTTCTGCACACTGATGAGCCTGCACGAGGCCGTCATCGGGGCGAAGCTCTACGAGCTGCAATGGCGGCGGTCCCAGTCCTTAGATCGTTCGGAAGAAGATCAGGAAGTGAGCCGGGCCAACCAGCGACCAACGTCTGAAAGGAAGACGTCATTGCACCACCGAGACACAGAGAACACCGAGAAGAAGCTTAGGAGATAGCTCTGGCCAACAAATGACGAATCTGGACCAGGCGGGGTTGTCCTCATTGGACCGTCGGATCCCTTGAAGTTCGTCCATGTTGTGAGGAGTGACGAAGAGAGGAACGAGGAACTCTAGCGGATGTGCGGGATTTGCGGGCTGGTCGGTCTCGATAATCTGGACGTCATCTCGAGGATGACGACGCTGCTCACCCACCGGGGGCCAGACGATGGGGGAGAGTTCCGTGACCGGGAGGCTGCGGTAGCGCTCGGCCATCGGCGATTGAGCATTCTTGATCGCTCGCCGCTGGGGCGACAACCGATGAGCAGCGAGGATGGGCGGCTGCACCTGACCTTCAACGGAGAGATCTACAATTACCGTACGCTGCGCGACGGACTCGATCCGGCCCGCCATCACTTCCGCTCTGGGACCGATACGGAGGTGATCCTCCGGCTCTACGAAGAGCGAGGGAGGGCGGCCTTCCCCGCCCTCGACGGGATGTTCGCCTTCGCGCTCTACGATGCACGAGAGGGCCGGCTCCACCTGGTCCGGGATCCGCTTGGGATCAAGCCGCTCTTCTATGCGGCGATGCCAGGAAAGCTCCTTTTCGGATCGGAGATCAAGTGCCTGCTCGCCTCGGGGGCCTATCGGGCAGAGATTGACTGGCAATCGGTCCACGACTTCTTCTCCTACCTCTACGTGCCGTCGCCACGGACGATGTTCGCGGGGATCGAACAGTTGCCGCCTGGCCATTCGCTGGAGTACGACGTCCGTCGGCGCGAGGTGGTACGGATCGAACGATTCTGGGACCCGTGGCGCGGGCGAGAAAAGACGATCGATGACGAGCGGAGCCCGGCCGAGTGGCAGCGCGAGATTCGTAAGACGCTCAGCGCGGCGGTCGATCGACAACGGATGGGCGACGTGCCAGTCGGGGCCTTTCTCTCGGGAGGAGTCGATTCGAACATCCTCGTCGGGCTGATGGCAGAGCAGTCGACGACGCCGGTGCGCACCTTCACGATGCGCTTCGACGAGCCGGGCCTCGACTACTACGATGAGCGGCACGAAGCGCGGCGAATCGCCACCCGCTTTGGAACGGATCACCACGAAATCTCCGTCGACCTCTCCCATCCGGAGGAGATGCTCGACCTCGTCGAGTATTTCGATCAGCCCTTCGGAAACACCACCTTCTACTTGACGTGGCTGCTCTCACGCGAAACACGGCGGGAAGTCACCGTCGCCCTCTCTGGAGTCGGCGGAGACGAGCTCTTTGGCGGCTATCCGCGCTACCGGGCGGTGCAGGCGATGCGTTGGCTGCGGTGGATTCCTCCATCGCTCGGCCAGGCAGGGGTCGGGCTGCTGCGCCCCTTCCGGGACCACTTTGGCAATCGGCGGCTGCATCGGATCCGTGCGCTGCTGGGCGGGCTCGATCCGGACCCGGCCGAGCAGTATCTCCGTTGGGTCTACTACCTCGACGAGGAGCGCAAGGCGCAGTTGCTGCTGCCGCGCAACGGGGAGGAGAGCCCACTCCGGTCCTCGCGGGTCTTGGCGGAGCGGCTCGCCGAGATGCCGGCCGGTTGGCAGAAGCGGGAGGCCGGTAATCGATTCTCCTGGCTCGATGTCGAGACCTTTCTGCCGGACAACCTCTTGGCCTACACCGATCGCATGAGCATGGCGTGGGGGCTGGAGGTGCGCGTCCCCTTTCTCGATCAAGCCCTCGTCGAACTGGCCTTTGCCATTCCCTTCTCCCTCAAACAGAACCGCCGGGGGAGCAAATGGATTCTGCGGGAGACCTTCGCCGACCTGATTCCCGAAGCCAATCGACGTGTCCCGAAGAAGGGATTCAATCTGCCCCTCGGCCACTGGATGCGCACGCGGTTCGATCGGTTCTTTGAGGCGCGGCTGTCGCAGGCCTACGTCGAGCGGGAGGGGATCTTCCGGTATGACGCGATCCAGCAGATGCGGGAGGAGCATCGACGCGGGGTCCGGGACAACGGCTACGAACTCTTCGCGCTGTTGATCTTCGACACGTGGTACCGGAAGTACCTCACCGGAACCGAGCCGAGGGTGGGAGGAGACGGCGGAGCATGAAACAGGTCATCCAGCATTTTCGGACAGGGGAGTTGCGGGTCGAAGAAGTGCCAGACGCAAGCCCGCGGCGAGGCGGAATCCTCGTCGGGAATGTCGCTTCGCTGATCAGCCCCGGGACAGAGAAGATGGCGGTCGAGCTGGCCCGGAAATCCCTGCTCGGCAAGGCACGCGAGCGCCCGGACCTGGTGCGGCAAGTCCTCCGCAAATGGCGACGCGACGGGTTGGCCAGCACCTTCCGGACGGTCCGCACGAAACTCGAGACGAGCTTGGCCCCAGGCTACAGCTGCGCCGGGATCGTGCGTGCCGTCGGGGCGGGGGCCGAGGAGTTTCAGGTCGGCGATCGCGTCGCCTGTGCCGGCTACAACTACGCCTCGCACGCCGAGCGGGTCTTCGTGCCGAAGAACCTGGCGGTGCGGATCCCGGATGGGGTGAACTTCGAGGAGGCCGCCTTCGTCACGCTCGGAGCGATCGCCGTGCAGGGTGTGCGGACAGCTGGGGTCGGATTGGGGGAGACGGTCGCAGTCATCGGGCTGGGGCTGATTGGACAACTGACCGTGCAGATCCTGCGGGCCGCCGGCTGCCGGGTGCTGGCGATCGACCTCGATCGGGAGCGGGTTGAGCTGGCTCGACGGTTGGGAGCGGAGGCTGGGTGCACTCGCCACGACCCACGGCTGACCGAGGTCTGCCACGAGCTGACCCAGGGGCGCGGCGTCGACGCGGTCATCATCACGGCGGCGGGCCCGACGAACGATCCGATCGAACTGGCCGCCGCCTTGGCACGCGACCGGGCCGTCCTCTCTCTCGTCGGGGCGGTCGGAATGAACCTGCCCCGTCGCCCCTTCTTCGAGAAGGAGCTGCAGGTGAGGCTCTCGCGATCCTATGGGCCGGGCCGCTACGACCCTCGCTACGAGGAGCAAGGAATCGACTACCCGATCGGGTATGTTCGCTGGACGGAGCGGCGCAACATGGAGGCGTTTCTGGGACTCGTGGCGGAGAAGCGGATCGAACTGGCACCGCTGATCACCCACCGCTTCGCGATTGACGAGGCCGTGGCGGCCTACCAGATCGTCACCAGCCAACCGGCGACGCCCCACTTGGCAATTCTGCTGCAGTACCCGGAGCCGCACGCAGAGCCGCCCCTTCCAGCTCGCCGTCCGGCGACCGGAGTTATCGCCGCCGGGACGATCGGAATCGGGCTGATCGGGGCTGGCAACTTTGC